>JAOIQU010000036.1 GCA_028141885.1 Flavobacteriales bacterium
CACGCGCCATGTACCTGAATTGGACCACGCCGGAATCCAGGTGGAGGCGGTGTCGTTTGACACGCCGATTGACAGCAGCGATGTGTCGCCGAGACATTGGAAGACCCTGGCTTCGACGGTCGTGAAATGCATGGACCGCTATGACGGGTTTGTCGTGTTGCACGGCACCGACACCATGGCGTACTCCGCCTCCGCACTGAGTTTCATGCTGGAAGGTTTGCGCAAGCCCGTGATTTTCACGGGGTCACAATTGCCCATCGGCATTCCTCGCACCGATGGCAGGGAAAACCTCCTGAGTGCGCTGATGCTCGCGGCACACACCACCGATGGGGCGCCGACCGTGCAGGAGGTGGCGGTGTATTTTGGGAATCACTTGTTCCGAGGCAATCGGACCCACAAGGAAAGCGCCCAAAGCCTTCAAGCGCTGATCAGCCCCAATTGCCCCCCGCTCGTTGAGGCGGGTGTGGAATTTCAGGTGAACCACAGCGCACTGAGACGACCTCAACCTGGAGGGGCGCCGTGCAGGGCCAACCTTGGATTGCGAAGCGAGGTTGCATGGATTCCACTGTTTCCGGGCATGTCCATGGACTGGTTGCGACAGTCGTTGGATTGGGAAGACCTCAGGGGGGTGGTTCTCGCAACCTACGGAAGCGGGAATGCACCCACTTCGCCGATGCTTCGCGATGTGCTCAAACAGGCTGGCGATCGCGGGGTGACCATGATCAACGTCACGCAATGCGGCCATGGTGGCGTTCATCCTGAACTCTACGCCACCAGCCACATGCTCGCAGGGTGCGGTGTGATTCCGGGTCGCGACATGACGACGGAGGCGGCACTGACCAAGTTGATGCACGTGTTGGCCCAAACCGACGACCCCACCCACATTCGCGAGCTGATGACGGCCAACCTTCGGGGTGAATTGACCCCGCACAGGGTGTCTCGGGGTCAGGGTCACGGTCCTGCGGGCGCCGCGGGATTGGACGTGGTCTGAGGCGCGGATGCGATGGGCCCCAGAAATTTTGGACCCTCAACAGGACATACCTTGATTTCTTTTGCGGGAGTCGTGGATTCTTGGGTAATTTGCGGCGCTTCTCTGTGGGCACCTAGCTCTTACTTGGGTCGGGTGCAAACGAGAAGCTTCATTCCCAACGGGGAATGGAGAGGTGGCCGAGCGGCTTAAGGCGCACGCCTGGAAAGCGTGTTGGGGGCAACCCCTCCAGGGTTCGAATCCCTGTCTCTCCGCAAAAATCATTCATCATTCAACTTCAATTCGTCATGAAGAATTTGTTCGCCCTCCTCGCAATCGCAGGGCTCGTCATGTTCGCAGCTCCTCAAGTTGCGATGGCACAAGAAGATGCAACCACTGAGATGGCTGCAGACACCGCTGCTGAAACCATGTCTGCTGAGGCAGACTCCGCTGTCGTTGACTCCGCTGCTGCCGCTGGACCTGCTGCTGTGGAAGAAGAGCCAGCTGCTGCTGCTGAAGCGCCTGCTGAAACCCGCGAAGTGTTGAGCTTCCACCAAACCGTGAAGAAGTACTTCATCGAAGGTGGCGCCACGTTCATGGCGTTCGTGTTGATTTGCTTGATCCTCGGTTTGGCCTTGAGCATTGAGCGCATCATCTACCTCAACATGGCGACCACCAACACCGGAAAGCTCCTCGAAGGCATCGAAGGTGCACTTAGCAAGGGTGTGGATGCAGCCAAAGAGGTTTGCAGCAACACCCGCGGCCCTGTGGCTTCCATCTTCTTCCAAGGCCTCGACCGCAGCTCGGGCAGCTACGAAGAAGTGGCCAAGGCCATTGAGGACTACGGCAGCGTCGAAATGTCCAAGCTTGAGCGCGGTTTGAGCTGGATCAGCTTGTTCATCGCCTTGGCCCCCATGTTGGGCTTCATGGGGACGGTGATCGGGATGATCTCGGCCTTTGACAAAATTGCCGAAGCGAACACCATCAACGCCTCCATCGTTGCAGGCGGCATCAAGGTGGCCTTGATCACAACCGTCTCTGGTTTGATCGTGGCCATCATCCTCCAAATCTTCTACAACTACATCCTGTCCAAGATCGACAGCATCGTGCTCGACATGGAAGAGGCCAGCATGGACCTCGTGGACTTGTTGTACAAGCGTAAACTCGAAGGCAAATAATCTGCACCATGGGAGACAAGACCATCAAAACGGTCCTGTCCGCTGTGCGGATGTTGGTCATCGTGCTCGGAGCGTTGCTCTGTATGATGATCACGTCTAAGAGCGGAGCAGACGAGACCTTCGTGGAGGGTCAGGAGCGCTACGGCGGTCTCCTTGACAACCTCTTCTACATCATTTACGCAGTGGGCATCGCTTGCGGTGCGGCGGCTGTGTTGTTTGGACTGTACTTCTTCGCAACCAACCTCAAGGATCGCATGGGCACCCTCATCGGGGTGGCTGGATTTGCGGTGCTGGGACTGGTGAGCTTTTACGTCTTGGCAGACACCACGGTGCTGAACGCCTACGAGGCGAGCGGCATCACGGTGACGGAAGGCGAGAGCATGTTTGCAGGTGGGGGCATGTACTTTGTGTACCTCCTCGGCCTCGTGGCCATTGCGTCCATCGTCGTTGCTGAAGTCAACAAAGCAATCAAGTAAGGTCCATGGCACGCCGCGAATTGCAAGAAATCAATGCAGGCTCGATGGCGGACATCGCGTTCTTGCTCTTGATCTTTTGGTTGGTGACCACCACCATTGATTCAGACGAGGGCATCAAGCGACAGCTTCCGCCACCGGTTCCGCCGGACATTGATGTGCCGCAAGCCAAGGAACAAAACGTGTTTAACGTGAAGGTGAACTTCCTGGACCAGCTCTTGGTCGAGGGGGAGCCCTTGGACTTGGACGAACTGAAGGACAAAGCCAAAAACTTCCTCATTGCCACTGGCGACGGTGTGATGTCCCACACCCTCGGTGTGAAGACGATTGCGCGCAACCGCGAAGTCGAGTTGGTGATTGGAGCCAATGGCAAAACGAACGCTGCGTTCCCCGAGCGCGAGTGGGTTCGGAAGGCTGACGTGAAGCAACGCATTGCCGAATACGAGCAATTCGTGGCCGCAGCCGACACCGACAAGAAGCGAGACGCGTTTGGCAAAGTGCTTGACGGATGGAAAGAGAAGCTGACCACCATCGAATTGCTCGGTGGGGATTACAAGCAGCTCCCTTCGTCAGCCCTGATCTCCATGCAGAACGACAACAACACGACGTACAACACCTACTTGCAGGTTCAAAACGAATTGCAATCGGCGGTGAACGAACTGCGTGATGAGTTGGCATTGGAAAAGTTTGGGGTGACTTACAGCGCCTTGGAAGACGTCTACGACCGCAACAAGGAAGACTCGAAGACCCTGGAGAAAATCACCGCCGTACGTGCAGTGTACCCGCAACGGATTTCTGAAGCGGAGCCACGTGACGCAAGCGCCAACTACTACTGACATGGGAAAGTTTCGCAAAGGAGGCAAGCGTGAAATGGGGGCCATCTCGACGGCATCCCTTCCAGACATCGTGTTCATGCTGCTCTTTTTCTTCATGGTCGCAACGGTGTTGCGCACGGAGGAGGAGAAGGTGCGCGTGATCCGGCCTGAGGCGTCTGAGCTGTACAAGATTGAGAAGAAGCACTTGATTCGCTACGTGAACATTGGTCCGCCGATGGACAAGCGTTACGGCACCGAGCCTGTGGTTCAATTGAACGATCAGTTTTCGAATGCTGAAGTCATTCAAGAGTGGATTGCCAAAGAGCGAACCACCCTGGCTGAGGCAGAACAAAGCAAGATGTGGGTTTCCCTGAAGGTGGACAAAGACACCAAGATGGGTGTGGTCACTGAGGTGAAACAGGAGCTGCGCAAGGCTTCGGCACTCAAGGTCCTGTACTCGGCGTCAAGCAGGGAACGCACAGGCAGCGGCGGCTACTGATCCCAACAACATTCCAGAAAAAACCCTGAGCGTGGCCTCGGGGTTTTTTGTGCGCCACAAAATCGCCGGACTCAGCGCGCGCTGGCGCCCAAAATCTTGTCTGCCAAAATGGTGCTGAGTTTCACAAGGCTCTCTTCCGTCCAACCTGCGACGTGCGGAGTGAGCAACACGCGAGGATGTTCGAGCAAGCGCTCGAACGCTTTGGCCATCTCAGGTTCAGCGAGGCCTTCAAGTGACTCAAGGGAGCGGCCTTCGTGCTCGAGCACGTCCAGGCACGCGTCTGTGACCCTGCCATCATCAAGGGCATTGAGCAACGCTAGGGTGCTCACAATGGGGCCTCTGGCGGTGTTGATGAGGACGATGGGTTTGGCGAATTGAGACAACCATCCGTCGTCCACAAGGCCGCGTGTTTCGTCGGTCCATGGCAGGTGCAGGCTGACGACGTCCACGTCGCGGCAAAACGTCGTCCAGCCGACGGGCTCGACGTGCGGGAGCGGGGCACCAACAGCAGGAGACTCGCCCCAGCCTTCCTTGTGTTTGTCGTAGGCGAGCACGCGACATCCCATGCCTGCAAGGCGTTCGGCGAAGGCGCTGCCCATGTGGCCGTAGCCCATGATGCCGACCGTCAGAGATTTCAGTTCTCGTCCGCGGTGCGCTTCGCGCTCCCATCGCCGTGCTCGGATGCTTTGGTCTCCGAGTCTCAACTTGTGGAGCACAGCCAACAGCATGCCGAGGGTGTGCTCGCCGACCGCATCTCGGTTGCCTTCGGGGCTGCTGTGAACGAACACGCCCAAGTCTGAGGCCACCTCGAGGTCGATGTTCTCCAAACCCGACCCACTTCGCGCAATCCATCGAAGGTCCGGAAGCGCGCGAAGCATCTTTTCGTCCATACGGATGCGGCTTCGCAACACCACGCCATGAATGGGCTGGGCGTCTTCAGCATTGGCGTGGTGGAGGAGTTCCTCTCGCGACAGCGTTGTGGCGTCGTGGCAGACGCGTCCCGCCTGAGTCAGTGCCTCTTGCAACGCGGGATGGACGGTGTCCAGAAACCACACATACTCCTTGTCTTGGGCAGGTCCCATGGTGGGGTCAGGTCATCAGCGTGGCCACGAGCGAGCCGATGCTGAAGTAAATGATGAGTCCCATGATGTCGTTGGCCGTGGTGATGAAGGGACCTGTGGCAAGCGCGGGGTCGATGTTGCGTTTGTCCAACATCAAGGGAACGAAGGCGCCAAACAACGCAGCGAACACAATCACACACAGCAACGATGCCGAAACGGTGGTGCTCAGCATCCATCCAAAGCCAAGCAACAGACTCGTCAGGAAAATCACGGCAGAACAAATCAAGCCGTTGACCAACCCTACACTCAATTCCTTGAGCAGGCGGGACACCACGTTGCCCATGCTGACGTTGGCCGAGGCCAACCCTTGCACCACGATGGCGGAGGATTGCACCCCCACGTTGCCGCCCATGGCCGCGATGAGTGGGATGAAGAGGGCGAGCTCGGGGTTGTTTTCGATGTCAAAGGCACCAATGACGTACGCGCCGCCAACCCCACCACCCAGGCCAATCAAAAGCCAGGGCAGGCGAGCTCGGGTCAGGGCCCAAACGCTGTCTCGACCTTCAACGTCTTCCGAGATTCCGGAGGCGAGCTGGTAGTCACGTTCGGCATCTTCAATGAGCACGTCGACGGCGTCGTCAATGGTGATTCGACCCAACAAGACCCCGTCCTCATCGATGACAGGGAGGGCCACCAAATCGTAGCGCTCCATGAGCTTGACCACAACCTCTTCGCTTTCATGTGGCCCAATGGTCACCAAGTCGTCTTCGTCTTTCAGGTCGCGCAGGATGGATCGGGCGGAAGATGCATTGAGCAAGAGGCTCTTGAGCGAAAGCCGACCATTCAGCCTTCCTTGACCGTCCACCATGTAGATGGTGTAGATGTTTTCGACGTCAGAGGCTTGGGCGCGGATTTCTCGGATGGCCCGGGCCACCGTCCATTCCTCCTCAACTTTGACCATTTCCACGGCCATCAAGGCTCCAGCCGTCCCTTCCTCGTAGTTGAGCAATTCCAACACCTCGGTCGCAGACTCCACATCGTCGACCATGCGCATGGCTTCTTCCACCTTGGCTTCTGGAAGATCTGCCAGGGCGTCCGCAGCGTCGTCTGAGTCAAGGCCCTCAATGACGTCCTCGGCAATTTCTTTGGAGCTGAGTGAGCTCAAAAGTTCTTCGCGAACATCCTCTTCGAGTTCGGCAATCACCTCGGACTTGGAATCTGAATCGAGCAGGCGGTAGAGGTACAGCGTGTCTTCGCGCTTTAGTGCGTCGAAGATGTCGGCCACGTCTTTGGGGTGGAGCTCGCCAATGGAGGCGGCAAGTTCCACATCGCGACCGGCTTCAATGTTGGCTCGAAGTCCGTCGAGGAAGTCTTTGGTCAATTCGAGCATGCCGCAAAGGTAGGGGGGAGTCTTCGATGTGGAAACTCAGCGTTTGGCCCTGAAGAAGTTCGTCAACAACGCCGCCGCTTCTTCTGCCAGCAAACCGCCCTCACATTTGGTCTTGGGGTGCAAGACGGTCAGCTCTCCGTCGAATTTGGAGTGGCCTCGTTTGTCGTCCTTGGCGCCGTAGACGACTCGTCCAATTCTGGTCCAGTAAGCGGCGCCTGCGCACATTGGGCAAGGCTCGAGCGTGACGTAGAGCGTGCACTTGTCCAGGAACTTGCCTCCCAAAAACTCGGACGCCGAGGTGAAGGCTTGCATCTCGGCATGGGCCGTGAAGTCGCGCAGGCGTTCGCACAGGTTGTGGGCTCGGGCGATGATTTGGCCGTTCGCCACAATCACGGCTCCGACGGGCACTTCGTCCAATTCGGCGGCACGCTCGGCCTCTTGGAGGGCCATGCGCATGAACCGAACGTCGTCGTCGGAGAATGGGTTGGAAGCGTCGCTCATGCAGTTTGGGGATGGGTGGCTTGAAGCCAGCGTGACAAATGTCGGAAGGCATCGTCGTTCGCCGTTCGTTCAGGCAAACTTCCGGTGGCCTGTTCCGGCAGGTCACCTGCTTCGAGTTGTCGCTGGGTGCGGGATGTGAACCCAAATCGCTCCGACCAAAGCTGTGCCAGGAATGCCTGCTCAGGTTGTCCCGGCGTGGGGATGAGGATGGCATTCACCCCAAGGGCCGCCAGGTCAAGTTGCGAGCTGTACCCGCTCCGGCACACCATGGTCTCGGCACCCTGCATCGCAGAAGCGAGTTCCGAGTCGGTGGGGTCGCACCAAGTTGTGATGTGGCCGTCGACGCGGACGCCTCCGCCTGGCTGACCTGCGACGATCAAGCAGGGCTCGGTCTCGTCCCGCATCCACGCTCGGAGGGCCTGTTCCATGAGTTGCCGGTGCGGTTCGACGCCGCTGACCATGCCGACTTTGCGCCAGGTGCGTTCAGGCTTCGGGTTGCGGTGCTTGGCCAGGCGGCTCAGGACGCCAATGCAGTGGGTTCGGGGATGGATTGAAGCGTCGGCAAGGGCGCCGCTCAACGAACCGGAACCAGGCTCCAAGTCAGGAACCCAAACCTCGTCAAACGCCCGGGCCCAACGTTTGACCACGGCGCGTGCGGTGCCTTCCAACCATTTGGGCGTCGGGAGCTGGAGCTGGTGAGAGATGAGCGCCGCCGGCACATCGGGGTGGCTGCACCCATAGCAGTTGTCGGAAACGATGGCCTCGATGCCATGGGCCGACACAAAGTCCTCGGTCCAGGCTCGTTCGCGCTCGACGTGCTTGACAAACGACGGAACCTGTTGAACGATCCGCAGGAAATTCCCGCGCCGCGCATACTTGATTTCGGGTCCGGGCTTGGTGTGAAACGAGACGTGTTCCTGTGTCAAATGTGACCGAAGCCAAGCCAGTGCCGTTCCTTTCGAGGCCACATGCACCTGCCAACCAAGCTCGACGGCATGTTCAATGAGCGGCAGGGTCCGCGTGGCGTGTCCCATACCCCAATCCAAGATGGTGACAAGGAGTTGCGGCCGGTCTTGGATTGTGCGCTGCATCGGGGTTGAAGTTCCTAATTTCGCAGCAATTCAGAGACCATGGGCAAAGGCAAACTTTGGAAGTGGGAGGAAAACGCTGAGATGGACAACGTCTTTGAGCCGGACCTCCAAGAAGCCGCGCAGGGCGCGGAACACCCGTACAAGGGCAAGTGGCACAGCGAGGTGTTTGGCAACGACAATCCCATCACCCTTGAACTGGGGTGCGGCAAGGGGGAGTACACAGTGGGGCTTGCACGCAAATGGCCCAACCGGAACTTTGTCGGGGTGGACATCAAGGGCCATCGTTTTTGGAGGGGTGCCAAAACGGCCAACCAAGACGGCCTCACGAACGTCGCTTTTTTGCGGACCCGAATCGAATTCATCGACCAATTCTTTGGCCCGGGAGAGGTGGCGGACATTTGGCTCACCTTCAGCGACCCCCAGCCCAAGGACGAGAAAGGGACGAAGCGCATCACTTCTGGCAAGTTCATCGAGCGCTACCGCAAGTTTTTGGCCCCCGGAGGCTCGGTGAAGGTCAAGTCGGACAGCAACTTGCTGTATGCCCTGTCGAAAGAAGATTACCTGGAAGCGGGTTACCCCTTTCTGCACGACAGCGACGACGTCTACGGCGGATTCCTCGAGACGGTGGACGCGGACCTGCGCGACGCACTGAACATCAAAACGTACTACGAACAGCGCTGGCTCGAAGAGGGCAAAAACATCCACTTCATGGAAATCGTGCCGCCCGCGCTATGAAAGACGTCCACGATGACCGTTCCTTCGAGCAAGATGTGTATGACTTGGTGCGTGCGATTCCTTCAGGCCGCGTGACCTCGTACGGGGCCATTGCCAAGGTGCTGGGTGCCGCTCGAGCCAGTCGTCGCGTGGGTTGGGTGTTGAACAAGAGTTTTGGGGAGCATCCGCCAGTGCCCGCCCATCGCGTGGTCAACCGCTTGGGCATGTTGACCGGGGCGATTCACTTCCCTGCAGACCGCCCGATGGCCGCCCAATTGACGGCGGAAGGCGTGGTGATTGAAAACGACACTGTGGTGGACTTTGAGGCGGTGTTTTGGGACCCCATGACCGAACTTTGACCCCGATGAGCAATTGGACAAACGACGCAATCTTCGACGCCCTACGAGGCGTGGTGGAACCTGAGTTGGGCAGGGACATCGTGTCCCTCGAACTTGTGGAGATTTCTGGAGAAGCCGGTGACCATGGTGAGGGGCTGACCGTCGAGGTGAAGTCGAGCAACCCTGCAATGCATGCCCGAAAGCGCATGCAGGAAGCGGTGGAGTTCGCCCTAGAGCGCGCCTTTGGCAAGCCCGTGTCGGCCAAGGTGGACGTGGTCCCGCTCAAAAAGGAGGAGCGCACCCTCGAAACCCGCAAGGTGTTGCCAGGCGTCCAGCACGTCATCGCCGTGGCCTCCGGCAAAGGCGGCGTGGGCAAAAGCACGGTTTCGTCCAACCTCGCCGTCGCACTCGCCCAACTTGGCTACAAGGTCGGGCTCGTCGACGCGGACATCCACGGGCCCAGTGTTCCGACCATGTTTGACGTGGCGAAGGAGAAGCCGCAGCCCGTGGAAGTGGATGGCAAAACCAAAATCGAGCCCATCGAACAGTATGGGGTCAAGGTCTTGTCCATCGGATTTTTCGCGGACCAGGACCAGGCCATCGTGTGGCGTGGCCCCATGGCAAGCCGCGCGTTGAACCAGCTGTTCACCGACGCGAATTGGGGCGCATTGGATTTCATGATCGTCGATTTGCCTCCTGGCACGGGCGACATCCACCTTTCGTTGGTCCAGCAGATTCCGCTTTCCGGCGCCGTCATTGTCAGCACGCCGCAAGACGTGGCGTTGGCCGATGCCCGCAAAGGGGTGGGCATGTTCCGCTTGGAAGAACTCAAGGTCCCGGTCTTAGGCATGGTGGAGAACATGGCGTACTTCGTCCCTGATGACATGCCGGACAAGAAGTACCACATCTTTGGACGAGACGGTGTGAAGCGACTGGCCGACAGCTTGGACGCGCCGTTCCTCGGAGAACTTCCATTGCTTCAAACCATCCGTGAAGCTGGAGACGCTGGCCGTCCGGCGGCCCTCCAGACCAACGGCGACGCGGCTGCGGCATTTCGCGCCTTGGTCGCTAACTTGCTTAAACAACTTGGCAAAGACGTTTGAGCATGGCCACCCCTGATTTGCAAACCCGAGTGGAAACCACCCTTGAGGAATTGCGTCCGTATTTGAAGGCGGATGGCGGGGACATTCGGCTTGTGGAAATCACCGAAGAGCTTGTGGTTCGCATTGAGTTGCTCGGCGCCTGTGCCGACTGTTCGATGATCAACATGACCCTGAAGGGAGGCGTCGAATCTGCGCTGAAAAAAGCGGCTCCAGAGCTCAAGGCCATCGAGGCCATCAACCTCGTGTAACCACCCCGCCGACGGAAACATTTGCCCACCGATCAATTGGGAAAAAAGGAGATTGAACACCGCGGCAAGCGCATTGTTGCGTCAGTACCTTTGCAACCATCATGATCCAAACCGACATCCTGATCATCGGAGCCGGCCCTTGTGGCCTCTTCACAGTGTTTGAAGCGGGCTTGCTCAAGCTCCGCTGTCACCTCATCGACGCCCTGCCTCAACCAGGAGGTCAGTGTGCGGAGATCTACCCCAAAAAGCCCATCTACGACATCCCAGCCTACCCCTCGATTTTGGCGGGAGAGTTGGTGGACCGATTGATGGAGCAGGCCGAGCCGTTCAAGCCCGGCTTCACCTTGGGCGAGCGCGCAGAAACCATCGAAAAGGACGAGGAAGATCAGTTCATTCTGACCACGAACCGCGGCACCAAGCACCGCGCACCCATCATTGCGATCGCAGGTGGGTTGGGGTGTTTCGAGCCGCGCAAGCCGCCCATCGAAAACCTGCCCGACTTCGAGGACAAGGGCGTCGAGTACATCATCAAAGACCCCGAGTTCTACCGCGACAAGAAGGTCGTCATCAGCGGGGGAGGGGACAGCGCCTTGGACTGGACCATTTTCTTGGCAGACGGCGTCGCCAGCGAAGTGACCTTGGTGCACCGCCGGGAAGGCTTCCGTGGACATTTGGACAGCGTCCAAAAAGTCATGGACCTCGCCGAAGCGGGCAAAATCAAGTTGCTGACCAACGCCGAAGTGGTGGGGGTGGACGGCGACGATCACCTGCAGAAGCTGACTGTCAACCACAAGCAGCAGGGCGAGATGACGCTTGAAACGGACCACTGGGTGCCATTGTTTGGGTTGAGCCCCAAGCTGGGACCCATTGCGGACTGGAACCTGAACATCAGCAAAAACGCAGTCGAGGTGGACACGTTTGACTACAGCACCAACGTGCCGGGCATCTACGCGATAGGGGACATCAACACGTACCCCGGCAAGCTGAAGCTCATTTTGTGTGGCTTCCACGAAGCCACGCTGATGGTGCAGAGTGCATTCAAGCGCATTTACCCCGACAAGAACTTGGTGCTCAAGTACACCACGGTCAACGGCGTCAGCGGATTCTGACGACGCGTATCTTCACGCCAAACTGCGTTGCCATGAGCATGATCAAAGTCACCGTCATTGACCGAGAGAGCACGTCCCACGAACTCGATGCCCCCACCGACATGGGGATGAACATGATGGAGCTCTGCAAGAGCGCCGAGTTGCCTGTGGAGGGCACGTGTGGCGGCATGGCGATGTGCGCTTCGTGCCACATGTACGTGAAAAGCGACCACGCGCTTCCCGAGAAGTCCGACGACGAGGAAGACATGTTGGACGAAGCGTTTCACGTGACGGATGACAGCCGTTTGGGATGCCAAATTCACTTGGCCGACGACCTCGACGGGCTGACCGTCCATTTGGCGCCTGTGGGCTGAGCCGGCCTCAGTGGCCGAGGCCGCCGTGGCGGCTGTGCCCTTTCGACATCCAATTGCGGACCGTTCTGGATTTCTCGAGCGACTCGAGCGCCCGCACGTGTCGCATGCCGTGGGCGTCTGAACAGAGGAAAGACACCCAGCCGCGCTCCATGCAACGACGGGCCATGTGTTTGGTTTCAGGACCATAGGCCCCGGCCAGAGAGGCCGCGTTGACCGACATCCATCCGCCGCTTTGGTGCCACGTTTCGAGCAGGGCTTCGTCCCGGTGCAGGTACGGGTAACGCTCGCAATGGGCGAGGAGGGGCGTCAGTCCTTGGGTTTGGGCTTCGAAGAGCAATTCCTTCACCAACGCCGTGTCGGGCGCGTGGTGAAAGCCAAACTCCAACAACAGCACCTGCCGAGTCAGTCCCTTGTCATCGGTGCAGTGAAACGTCATCACGTCGTTTTCTTGGACTTGCTTCAAGCAATCGACATCCAGGAGGTATTCAGCCGCCAACTGAAGTTCCATCGGAATGCTGGCGTTCTGAACGGCGTGCACCAAGATTTCGAAGGCTGGGGTGAGGGTCGCTCGAGAATTGGGGTAGAGGTCCGCCATGATGTGCGGGGTCAGGACCATGCCTCGGTAGCCGAGTGCGGCCATGCCCCGAACCATGTCGAGGGAGGCCTCAAGGTCTTGCGCTCCGTCGTCCACGCCGGGCACGAGGTGGCTGTGCACGTCCC
>JAOIQU010000037.1 GCA_028141885.1 Flavobacteriales bacterium
TCGACCTCGAACGCTTGGGCAGTGGAAAGGCAGAACCTCATTTGACCTCCTTCGCCACACGAGACTTTTTCAAGCGCGTCGTCAACAGCTTCGGCAAACGTGCAGAGGCCACAGGCAATCGGTTGGAGTTGGCGATTGAAGACGCCGTTCCTGATGCGCTGGTTGCCGATGTGGGGTGGGTGACTCAAATGATGAACAACCTGATGGCCAACGCGTTGAAGTTCACTTCGGGCGGCGAGATCGCATGCCGCATCGAATGGGCATCGGGGCGTTTGAACATGCGAGTCAGCGACACAGGGCGGGGCATTGCGGAAGCGGATCTAGAGCGCATCTTGGCTCCTTTTGAGCAGGCTGGCAAAAGCACCCTGAACGTCACCAACCAGGGCGTGGGTTTGGGGTTGGCCATCACCCAAAAATTGGTCGAGCTTCACGGGGGCACCTTGGAGGTTGAGAGCGAGCTCGGAAAGGGGTCAACGTTTCTCATTTCCTTGCCGCTGCAAGAGGGAGAAATCACCGTTGCCACCCCTTCCACGTTGGACGAACCCAGGCGTGCATTGATCCCGGAAGCTCCTGTGCTGATCGTGGATGACAATGAGCTGAATGTACTGGTGGCCAAGCGTTTGGTGTCGAATTGGGGGTACGATGTTGTCTCCGCCAACGGAGTCAAACAAGCGGAAATGCATCTGCGAAGCGCTCAGCCGTTCTTGGTGCTCTTGGACATCCACATGCCGGAGTTGGACGGCTTCGAGGCCACCAAAACATGGAGACAATCTTCCGAGCCTTGGTCGGATCTCCCCATCGTTGGACTCACCGCGGATGCCGAATCGAAGACGCGAAACCAAGCACTGGAGGTGGGCATGAATGATGTGGTTGTCAAACCCTTCAATCCGCCTCATTTGCGCTCGGTGATTGAGCGATTTGGGCTCGAACACGCCCAGCGAAAACGAGAGTGACTCGGACGTCGATTGGACAGCTCCAATGCGTTTGCCTAACTTTCAAGAGCATCCACACTGACCAAATCCCTTTTGAGATGAACAATCCCCTCCTTTTCCTGGCCATCATGGTTTTGCCCGCCATTGAGTCGGGCGCTCAGCAATGTGTCGACGAGTCTTTGATCGATCCCGGCGCGATTTGCTTGACGATTTGGAACCCGGTTTGTGGTTGCAATGGCGTGACTTACTCCAATGCGTGCGAGGCGGAAAATGGGGGAGGGGTGACGTCTTGGACGGCTGGTCCTTGTGCGGCCATGCCATGCATGGATGTGGCAGGCATCGATTTTGGCGAGTGTGATTTTGTGCTTGGTATTGCCCAAGTCAATGGCGTATGCACAACCATCTCAGGCTGCGATTGGGTGGTGAATGGGGTGGACTACAGCCCAGCTTTTTTTCAGGACGAACCGACGTGCACGATGTGCAACGAGGTGCCGCCTCAATGTGAGTTGCAATTGCTCGTGAGTTCTGAGGATGGAATGTGGTACGATTTCACGGCTTTGGATGCGCCTGAAGGCGTGTTGATTGAGTGGTACATCGACGATTTTTTGGCCCAAACAGGTGGCACGACCTTCCAAGCCGGGTTTGACTTCAATCCCAACTGGAGCGTATGCGCTCAGTATGTGAGCGAGGCATGCGGCGAGCTCGTGCAGGCCTGTTACTCCAACCTGGAAGGGGTGGCCCCTTGCACCGACCTTGCTGGGGTGGACCTCGGCCTTTGTGAATTGGCGCTTGGCGTTGGAAAAGTCAATGGCACGTGCCAGTACATCAGCGGTTGCAGCACCTATGCAGGAGGGGTGAATTATGCAGGGGCGTTGTTTGAATCCATGGAGCCCTGCATTTTGGGTTGTGCTGAAACGTGCGTCGATCCACAGTTGCTCGAGCTCGGGACGATGGTGGATTGCATCACGTTGTACGAACCGGTGTGTGGATGCGACGGTGTGACTTACGGCAACACGTGTGAAGCCATGTACTACGGTGGGGTGACGTCTTGGACGGAAGGGGAGTGTGGAGGTGCCAACGAGGATGTGCCAGGCTGCACGTACCCAATGGCGTGCAACCACGATCCCTATGCCACCGTTGACGACGGTTCTTGCCTCTTTCCGCCCTTCGATTGTGCTTTCGAACAAGGCTCAGGATGCACGTACACCATGGCCTTGAATTTTGACCCTTTTGCGTTGTTTGACGACGGTTCCTGCATTTTTCCACCGCTCGAAACGTGTGCCGGAGATGTGGACGGAGATGGCAGCGTGAGCGTAGGTGATATTTTGGGCATGCTTGCGAACTTTGGCAGCGTTTGCAACTGAACATTCCGGTCATGAATCTTCTCACCACCCTCCGCTTTTCCATTCTTTTGCCAGCCACGATTGTGGCTTTTGCTTCTTGTCAGCAAGGAGATCCCCACGCTTTAGACAACACGGTGCCTGAGGATCGCCAGATCAAGGTTTACCATGAATTGCGCACCGCGACCAAGAAGGCGGGAGGTGAGACGCTTGACGCTTATCAGGACCAAGCCAACATGGATCCTGCCGCCTTGCGTGCCATGCAAGACAGCCTTCGCCTTGCGTATTGGAAGGAGGTGTGCGACTCCAACCAAGTGTCCCTTGCGTACGGCGATTCGATTTGGACCAAGGGCGTGAAAGAAAAGTGGCCGTCGCTTTCCCAATGACTTTTTCATGACGCCAGGTTGGGTTCTAACGGTCATCAAGGGCTTCCGGTTGCCAAGCATGCTTACATTAGACCATGGCAACAACGCACCCACTCAACATGATTCTTGCGACGTTCGCTTTGGCTTTGCCCTTGGCGCACCACGCTCAATCCATTGAATACGTCAGCGACCCCTGGGAGGTCAAAGTCCAAGACCGCTGGATGGCGCCAGACCGTTTGGCACAGCGCAACTTCAGGGAAAGCCAAGCTTGGCAAGCGTCATTGCCTCATGCTGCTGATTGGCAGGTCATCGCCCAGGAGGAAACAGAACTTCCATCACGCACGTGGGGGGCAGGTGTGTCCATCGAAGGAGAAGAGCGCGCAGTGGAGGCATGGTCCTGGGCACTCGGCGCTTTCGGGTGGAGTCCAGGGTTGATTGGGGACGTGATTTGGGTGGAGGGAAACAAACACGATCGCGCCTTTTCAAGGCAAGCGCTCAATGGCCAGCCCGTGTTGGGATCCATGTTTCAAGCGAAGTTCCGAGGCGATCGCCTCGTGCTGGTCTCAAGCGATTGGTGGCCTGATCTGGTGACCGTGGATGCCAACCACACCACTGCGGAAATGCAGGCCCTCTTGGAAGCAGACATGGCCGTGGGAGAAGCCAGTGGCAACCAAGGCACCACGTACCTGACGGATTTTGGTGCGGAAGATTTGGGCATGGCGTGGTTGCCTGTGAAGACTGAAGTGGATGGACAGGTGATTTGGGAAGCCCACTCGACGTGGCAGGTGGAGGTCACAGGCCGGCGTGGGGTGTTGCCAGTCCGATACCTGACTTGGGTGGACATGGTCACAGGAGCAGTTGTGATGCGATCGAACCAAGTGGTGCACGAAGCGCCCGCGGTGCGCACGATGGGCGGGGTCATGCCACCTGCTGCAAGTGGGACGGTCAAAGCGTTGGCCCATGAGGCGTACCCGTACGAGCCAGAAAGTTCTTTGGGCATGCCCCACCTTGAACTCAATGTCAATGGGGCCGTGGGCTACACCGATGAGGCTGGAGCGTTCACCCTCGACATCCCGGGGAATGTGATCGGCCAAACCATGGAACTGACTGGGCGATATGCCACGGTGTTCACCGATGGCAACACTCCGGCCTTGACTTTTGATTTGGCCGTGGGTAGCGACAACAGCCTGTCGGCGCCTGGAAACGCGAAGGAAGCGAGCGCGTACCGGAGCGTGAACTTGATCCACGACCACATGCGTGAGTGGCTTCCTGAATTCACAGATTTGGATTTCAGCATGCCCGTGAACATCGATGTGGCAGGCGAGTGCAACGCGTTCTACGATGGGGCGAGTGTGAATTTTTACGACCTCGCAGCAGGATGCAACCCCACGTCTCTCATTGCCGATGTTGTCTACCATGAATATGGCCATGCGATCAACGATTGGTACTACAACAGCTTGGGGTCGTTTTTCTTGAATGGCGCCATGAACGAGGGCTACGCCGATTTGTGGGCGATGTCACTCGCAGACATTGCAGAAATTGGAAAGGGCTTTTACGTGGACAACAACGATGGCATTCGTCGTTACGACGAGGATCCCAAGGTCTTTCCTGAAGACATTGTCGGAGAAGTGCACGCCGATGGCGAGATCATTTGTGGAGCATGGTACGACACCCATTTGCTGATGGGAGGCGATTGGGACCAAACGTTGACGTTGTTTGTCGATGCCTATCCTGGACTCCAAGCCACAGTACCCAACGGTCAGGAAGGTCAAGCTTACACCGACGTGTTGTTGGACGTGCTCCAGGCTGACGACGACGACGACGACTTGTCGAACGGCACGCCCAATGCGGCGTTCATCCTTGAAGGATTTGACATGCACGGTATCACGCTGTTCAGCTACATCGATCTCGCGCACGACGCGGTGGAATTTTCCGCCGAAGAAGAGGACATTGTCATCGAAGCGGAAGCCGCATTGACGTTTCCCTACGTGACCTACTTCGATGCAGCCCGCTTGCACTACCGCTCGTCGCCCAACGACGAGTACACAGTGGTTGAGATGGCTCAGGATGGAGACGTGTTCTCTTACGCCATCCCAGGCTTGCCTCAAGGCAGCGTCGTGGAGTACTTCATGGATGTGACCGACACATTTGGCCAAACCAGCGCGGTCACCCCGGTTGCGTCTGAGCGCCAAGTCAATGGCAACCTTCCCAACTACGTATTGGTGGGGGTGGAGCCCGTCTTGATCAACGATTTGGATGTGTATTCTGACTTTGGGTATTGGGACATCGGGTTGTTGGAGGACAACGCCACCACGGGACAATGGGAGGAAGGAACGCCCATCGGGTCTTATTCTGAATTTGGTGATCCTTCCAGCGTGGTTGCCCCCACCCAAGACCACAGCAATGGCTTCTTTGGGTTCGCCTACGTGACCGGACTGAATCCCACCCCCAGCGCGACCACGGGCGTGGGAGAAAACGACGTGGACGGAGGACACACCACCCTGTTGTCACCCACCATTGATTTGACACCTTACGAGAGTCCTGTGCTCGCGTACTGGCGCTGGTATGCCAACGCACCAGCCACTGGAGCCAACCCTGCATCGGATTGGTGGCAAGTGGAGATTTCCAACGATGGCGGGACATCTTGGCAATACCTCGAAAACACTTCCCAACAAGACATTTCTTGGCGCAGAAAAGCCTTCAGAATTGCGGATGTCATTGAACCCACCAATGAGTTCATGATTCGGTTCATCGCGTCAGACAGCACCACTGTTGGCGAATACTTGGACGGAGGAAGTTTGGTCGAAGCCGCTGTCGACGACATCGTGCTCTACGACGCTGCGGATGCGGTGGACCCCGTCGACCCCACAGACAACATCGCTGAGGCTGTGCACTCACGAGTCCAAGCCACTCCCAACCCAGCAAGCGCGGTCGTGTTGTTCAAGGGGTGGATGGTGACGAGCACGGTTCAAATCTTGGATTTGCAAGGGCGAGAAGTGCACCAAGCGCGCACGGACGGGCTGGGACAGATCAGCGTGGATGTGTCAGATTGGCCTGTGGCCACGTACATCGTGAAGGGTTGGTCGCAAGAAGGTCGCTCCACAGAGGTGAAACTGGAAGTTTTGCGCTGAATTTGGCCGCCGGTCTTCGCAGGGTGACTGGCCAGGGGTCAGACGTCCGCAATGGCGTCGTCGGGCAACCAGCCGACGTTGCCGTTGTCCAATTCAATTTCAGTCCAGCCTTCAGTTCGGTCGAGGATGCAGGCCCTTGTTCCTTCGTGCAATTGAAACAGCACCGTGCCTGATTCAACAGGCGCGCTGGTCACGTCGACTCGCGCAGACATCACCACCACTTGTCCTGGAGTCTCCATGCGTTCATGGCACTTGCTGATCCCCCAAAAACCAGTCACCCCCAGCGCCAACGAGGCCATGCCTAGGAACCCAAGGGTGGCGCGGGAGTCGCGGTTCTTTTTGGTCCATCGCAATCCCCAAAGCACCCACGTCAGCGTCCACCAAAACAGAGCCCAAAGGGTCCAATTCAGCCATTGACCAGGTCCCACCCATGAGGCCAACCAGGACTTCAAGCCCAGGCTGGGTACGGCTGTGATGCGATCGACAATGTTGGATTCCAGCAAAGCCAAATTTGCTTTGAGGTGTTCATCCGAAGGGGACAACAACTTGGCCCGTTCGTAGTGCAGACGCGCGAGCCCCAATCGGTTGAGTTTGAAGGCGGCGTTGCCGGCATTGAACTCAGACTCGAAATGTCGATGCGTGGCAAGGATGTCTTCGTACTGATCCAAAGATTCCTCGTAGTTGCCTGACTCGTACGCCTGGTTGGCACGCTGGAAGTCCACATTGGGCTGAGACAACCCGACCCAAGGGAGGGCCAGCCATCCCAACAGGATCAACAGCCTTGAGTTTTTCACCATCATGACCACCTGGATTCTGTGGTTTCACCCAAGGTCAACAGCGTTTGGGCCAAGGCATCGAGATTTCCTTGCGATGCGCCGTAACGCTGCATTTCACAAGCCTCCCAAAACGCATCCCACTGCTCCGCCAGTGCCTCGTCCTTGACGGTGAGGTGCTGTTTGACGGCCTCGCGGGTCAATTGGGAACGTTCCCACCCGAGTTTGGCCATGAGGTATTGCTCCATGGCTTCCCCGATGGTTTCAATGGTGAGCGCATCGGTCGACTTGAGCGACCGTTGCAGTTGGCGCAAGGCGCGCTTTCGTCTGGTGCCCGTTGCGTCTGCAAGTTCCTGACTCCGCCTGCGTCGAACCAAGGCCAAACCGAGGAACGACAGCGGACTTGCGGCAAAAGCGACACCCCAAGCCCACGGCGTCCATGAGGGACGTGAACGAGGTTGGAAGCGGCTGGGTGTCGTGGCAATGTGGCGGACATCTTGGTTCAGCACTTGCACATCTTGCTGGTGTGTGAATGTCATGCCCGGAGTGCTTGAATCTCCCTGGCCTTTCCTAACGTGAAGTCTGAGTCCAGGAGCCCTGCTTGTGACGTGGCTGGCGGTCAAAGGGTCAAACGAAACGGCCTCAAAAGGAGGGAGGGTGTAGTCTCCTGGCGCTCTGGGGATGGCCACGAATTTGAAGGTGCGCTTGCCCGATTCGCCGCGGGCACTGACAGAAATGTTGTCTTTGACCTCGGCGTCGAACACTTCGAATTCAGCGGGCCAGGCCAGTTTGGGTTCACGCAAAAATTTCAGGTTGCCGTTGCCTCGGAAGGAGACTTCCACGGTGATGGCTTCGTTCGTCGACACGCTGTCGCTGGACAGAGTTTGTTGAACGGCCAGGTTGGCAAACGTGCCCAACGAGTTGCCTGGTGCATTCTCCGGAATGGGCAGTACGGTGATTTCAACAGGGTCGCACGTGGCTTGAACGTCTCGACCTTCAAAGAAATTGATGCGGAGGTAGCCCTTCAGGTTGAAATCTTCCAGGACAAATGTGCCAGTCTGCTGCGGAAAGGCCACCACTTGACGCACCGTGGCCACGTTGTAACGCTTGCCGTTGATCAATTGCGGCTCCCATCGTGCTTCAGGCGCATCCACGGTCTCCTTCCAAAATCCTTCCAGTTCTGGAATGTCGTAGTTCCGGACGTCCAGGTTGTTGTAGCGGTTGTAAATCCGGTAGGTTAGCACCAGCGGCTCTCCCAAATACACCGTGCGCTTGTTGGGTTCAATGGCCGTGACCAAATCGCGTTGCACCGACCTTGTTTTTTGACCTGAAGGGCGTTGCTTGGCCGCTTTTCCATTGTTCGCTTCAACCATCACCCTGACCGAATTGCTCTTCTGCAACCCCTTGTTGGTGCGCCAATTGAAACTGGGGATTTGCAATTCATTGCCAGCTGTGACGGTGTATCCGTAGGTGTAGCTCTGCTCGCTTGTCGTCACGCCATTGATCCACTGGGTGCTTGTCGACGTGCTTGGCCCCATCCGCCACTCGAGGCCTTTGATTTGCGGAGGCTCAATCTTTTTGACTTTGCAATTGACAAACGTCAGGGTGAGTCGCAGCATGTCGCCTTGGGTCACGGAAGAGGAACTCACCGTCATTTCGACGGCCGCTTCTTGGGCCGTGACGAAAGCACAAAGTGCCCACATGACGCATGCGCTCAAACACGCACGCAACGTTGAGAAGGGCACAAGTGAATGTAGCGTCATGACTTACCAGTCTTTTTCGATGGTTTTCGAGTTGCCCTTGCCTCGTTGCTTGGCTTGAGCTGCTCGCAATTTCGCTTGAACTTCGGCTTCTTGCCGCTCCAAACTTTCCAAAATTCGCTCCATGTCAGCTCGGCTGATTTGCCCTTCTTGAGGAAGCTCTTGGGGTTTGGAGCCTTCTGAGGGTGCAGGTTGCTCCCCGTCTTGGTTCTGTTCTCCGTCCTGGTTTTGTTCGCCTTCTTGGTTCTGTTCCAAGGCCCTGGAAAAAGCACTTGATGCCGCTTCATGTTCTCCGCTCGCCAAGAGCGCACATCCTTGGTTGTACAGGGCTTGAGCCGCTGTTTCCTTTTCTTTGGCGGCTTCCCCGAAGGACAACGTGGCATCCTCGAATCGACTTTCTCTGAACGCGTTGGTGCCTTCAATCAAGTTGCTACGGGCGTCTGTTTGGGCCTCCGCATCGAATGAACCGGCCACAGAAAGAAGTCCCAAGGTGGCCAGCGCCGCGTGTTTGCGTCTGAATGGTCGACGTGGCACGATGGATTCAAGGGCCAACAGGAGTGCTGCCAAAATGAGCCACGGCATCAATTGATGTTCGTAATCGACGTAGCTGACAGAAGAAATGCGGGACTGCTCAAGGTCAGTTTTGAATTGCAGGAGGGGAGAGAGTTCCACGAACCCTGACGAAGCACGGGTGTAGGTCCCGGAGCCTGCTTGTGCAGCTTCAATCAGGGTCGATTCGTCCAGGCGCGACACCACGGGTTGCCCCTGGCCATCGGTGCGGAATCCCGAGGGACGTCCACGGGAATCAAATGCAGGAATGGGAGCGCCATCTAGGGTGGCGACGCCAATGAAATGAACGCTTCCGCCTTCAGTCGCCACGGCCCTCGAGGCGGCCACCACGTCATCTTCGTGGTTTTCACCGTCGGTAAAGACCACAATCGCACGCGAAGCCTCACTTTGCTCATCGAAGCCGTTCCAACACGTTTCGACCGCACGGCCGACGGCGGTGCCTTGGGTGGGCACCATGCCAGGCCCCACGGTTTCAAGGAACAAGCTCAAGGCGTTGAGGTCGGTGGTCAGGGGGCATTGGACATAGGATTCGCCTGCAAAGACGACCAAACCCAGACGATCGCCTGTGGCATTGGCGGCCAACCGCTCGATGGTTCTTTTCGCGAGGTCCAATCGCGGCACTCCGACATCTTCAGTCATCATGCTGTTGCTGACGTCTAAGGCGACCATCATGTCGATTCCTTCAGATTCCACTTCTTGGAGCCGGCTGCCCATCTTGGGGTCAAGCCAGGCGACGAGCAGTGCCCCCATTGCGAGTCGCAAAAGGAGGTATTTCCAAGTTGGCAAGAAAATGCGATAGCCTGGAAGCACACCGTCGATGCGGCCGGCATCGGACAGGGACTGGACGGCTTTTTGTCTCCACCTCAGGTGGCCAATCATGACCAAAGTCATCAAGGCAGGCACCAACAAGAGCGGCACAAATTCCATGCGGTGCAGCGTCAAACTTGGCACGAGAGACTTGGCAACATACCAGCCGGAGATCGTGGCTGCCCAAGTCAGGAATTCCAAGAACAAAAGCAGGCCCATGGCAGGCCGTATGGACGCCCACTGTTTCATCCGGCCAAGGATTTTAGGAATGATGAACGAAGGAAGAACTCCAAGGCAAGTCCCATCAGGGCAAGCAGAATCCAGCCTCCAGACGCTTCTGATTTGCGCTGGTAGCGAAGGACGTTGAATTCTGTTTTTTCCAAGGCGTCGATTTCACTGTAGATGTCTTTGAGTTTTTCTGTATTCGTGGCGCGGTAGTACCTCGCACCCGTAAGTGAAGCAATGCCCTGCAAGACTTCTTCATCGATGCGGACATCCACCCAGTCGTACTTGTAACTGCCGTCTGGCCTGATTGCCACGGGGCTTTTGGCCTTGCCTACGGTGCCAACGCCGATGGTGTAGACGCGAATGCCATTCAATGTTGCAAGCTGTGCAGCATCCATCGGTTCGATTTGGCCGGCGTTGTTTTCGCCGTCGGTCAACAGCACAATGACCTTGCTCTCAGCTTCCGATTCTCGAAGTCGGTTGACGGCAGTGGCAAGCCCAGATCCGATTGCCGTTCCGCCCTGCAATTGTCCTGTTTCGAGGGATGCCAATCCATTTTTCACCACGATGTGATCGGAGGTGATGGGGACTTGCGTGAAGGCTTCTCCCTCGTAGGCGACCACGCCAATCCGGTCGAAAGGCCTGCTGTCGACAAAATCCATGGCCACGTCCTTTGCGCTTTCGAGACGATTGGGGCGAAAGTCGCGAGACAACATGGAGGCACTGAGGTCCATGGTGAGCACCAAATCGATGCCCTCGCGGGTCATGTTTTCAATGGTCGACGCGGTTTGGGGTCGAAAGAGGGCCACAGTCAATCCCGCAAGGGCAGCCGTTCGAAGGGCAGAAGGCCATTCCATGAGGAAGGCGGCGAATGCGTTTTCAGAGAATGGCGGCTCTTGTTCTTGGTTCAAGATCGACGGGGACCAGCGCAGTGAGGAGCCCACAAAGGTGCCGACATGCATGGCTCGGACAACCACGTGCCAAAGGGTCAAAATGGCCCCCAATACACCCCATGGTGCGCCCCATTCGATGCCCCCACGAAACGCCAGCCAGGCGACCAAGCAACCGGCGAGTACCGTGGCATGTGGGACCATGCGAACCAGTGTCAGGAGCAAGTCATTCCTCTTCATGGTCCTCGGCTTTGGTGTCCAACACAAAATCCAGATACGCGTCCAACGTGGAGGCATGGCTGGCGTCTGGCAATTGGCCTTTGGCAAACTTGACCACGTCTGCTTGGGTCAGCCCAGTGAGCAACCGGTCGTGCCAAGACTTCGGGACGGCAGACATGGGCAAAAGTTGCGCAATCTCTTGGGTCGTTCTCTCTGCCGCAGGCAGGCCAAACCGCCCTTCCAAGTAGGTGCGTAAAACAAGGGAGGCTTCAGCCTGAACTTCTTTGGCGCGGCCTTGGGTCCAACCTTCTTCGGCTTTCAGTCGATTGAGCGCTTCCAAAGCGGTGAGGTGTGCAGGTAGGAGTAGTGCTTCGGGTGCTTGCACAAGAGGTTCTTCCACGGTGCGATTGTTCCACCGACGCAAAAACCACCTCGCGAACAAGACGGCGAACAACGCGAGAAGGCCAACGAGCAACCACGGACCAGCCATCAGAAGTCGTTCCCACAAGGTCCATTGCTCGGCGAAAATGTCGGCTGGAGGCTTTGGCTGGGCGCTTTCTTCGAGCAAGGGTGTGATCACGCGGATGAGCAAAGGCTCGGTTTCATGAGGCCCGAAGCGTTCAGGGGCCATCACCACGAACCCAGAATCCCAACTGGTCAGCATCCAAGATTTTCGAAGGATGACATCGGCGCCGGTTTCAAGCCTGGCAGCAAGGGTGTCCATCGGCGTGCTCGAAAGAACTTCAAAA
>JAOIQU010000038.1 GCA_028141885.1 Flavobacteriales bacterium
CGATGCCGCCCTACCGCGGCGGCGGAGAGATGATTGCCACCGTCAGCTTTGAAAAAGGCACGACCTACAACGAGCTTCCCTACAAGTTTGAAGCAGGCACCCCGCACATCAGCGGAGGCATTGCCTTGGGAGCGGCTTTGGATTGGATGAACAGTGTGGGCATGCCTGCCATGACGGCCCACGAGCACGAGCTCACGCAACACGCCCACTCGCAATTGGAGGGCATTGAGGGGTTGCGCTTCTACGGCACGGCGCCATGCAAGGCGGGGGTGGTGTCTTTTCTTGTGGATGGCGTACACCCCTACGACCTGGGCACGTTGCTCGACCAGCTCGGTATTGCGGTCCGTACAGGGCATCACTGCACGGAGCCTTTGATGGACAAGCTTGGGATTCCGGGGACTGTCCGGGCGTCGTTTGGGGCGTACAACACCGTCGAGGAGATCGACCGATTGGCCGAGGCCGTCGAGCGGGCGGTGTCAATGTTGCGCTGACGCAAACTGGTGACGCAGGGCACCACGATGCGCACACCCGGCGCCTACCTTTGCACCATGGCATCAGTGATCGACGAACGGCAAGCAGAGATTGCAGAAGAGTTCGCCATGTTTGGCGACTGGATGGAGAAGTACGAGCACATCATCTCCTTGGGCAAGGAGCTGGCCCCCCTTGACCCTGAAGACAAGGTAGACGAGAACCTCATCAAGGGATGCCAAAGTCGCGTGTGGCTCGCTGCCAAGCGCGGGGACAACGGCCAAGTGGTGTTGACCGCGGACAGCGACGCGATCATCACCAAAGGCCTGGCCGCACTCATGGTCCGCGTGCTCAGCGACGCCCCTGCGGCGGACATTGCCTCGGCGAAGTTGTCCTTTCTCGACGAGATAGGGTTGCATAGCCACCTGAGCCCCACACGCAGCAACGGCCTGCAATCGATGGTGAAGCAGATGAAGCTGTACGGCTTGGCGTTCACTGCAAGTGCGTGATTGTCAATAAAAAACATACTTTAGAGCATGAAGCGACTTCTTTTCATGCTTTCGTTGGTGACGTTTGGCTTTTCCGCCACGCAAGCCCAAACCCTGCCCTGCTCCTGTCTCGACGGCAGTGGAGATGAGGTGGTCACCAACACCGATTTCATTTCTCAGGTGTTGACCTACGGCTGGGGAGATTCCATCCCAAGCGACTCCAGCGTGGAGCCGGGCATGTGCGATTTGGACGGGGACGGCACGCGCAATGTGCACGATTTCATCCTTTTCACGAGCGTGCAAAACCAGTTTTGTCAGGAGCAAGGAGGAGAAGAGGTCTTGACGCTTGTGGACATCATCCCCCCCACGTTCCAGGGATGGGTCTTGGAGCTTGTGGCCGACCACGATGCGGGCCTTGGCGACATTCCAGCGGGAGCCAAGACGTACCGTTTATATGCGGATTTCGCGGGGCTCCCCGCGAATGAATTGCGCATGATGGGGCTGTGGGGCGACGAACAAGCGCCGTGGTTCATCGAAGCGCCAGGAGGCTTGTACGTGTCGGCGTTTTCGGGGGCAGGCGAAGATGCATTGCCCAGCCAAGCGCTGACCAATCCGCTGTTCTTTGGCGTTCTTCCTGAAGCGGAATTCTCGTCGTTCTGGACGGTGGGTGAGATGTGGGCCGGACCAGCCACGGAGGAAACGCCCTACACCCTCACGCGGGACGCTTCAGGCCAAAGGCTTGCCTTTGAGGCAGGCGACTGGTCGTCTGCAAGCGCCAGCGGCTCAGGCATGCTTGCGGTGGCGGCTTCCATTTGGAACGATCGCGTGTTGGTGGACGGCCTGCACTTGATGGGGCAATTCACCGTCCTTGACGGCCAGGCGTTGTCCGGTCAAGCAAGCATGGCGTTGGTGGAGACGGATGGCAACAACGTGTTGGGCCTCATGGTGGTTGAGGGCGCGCCGTTTGACCTGACCAACCTCGAAGTCTTCGGCTGCACCGACGAAGCGGCGTTGAATTACGACGCCGAAGCGACCTACGACGATGGCACGTGTGAGTCGTGTGGGCTTGGCGACGGCGATTGCGACGGCAATGTGGGCACGAGTGACCTGCTGGGTTTGCTCAGTCAATTTGGATGTGCCTCCGACTGCGGATGGGCGGAAATGGACGGAGACGGGGTGGTTAGCGTGAGCGACGTGCTGTTGTGGTTGAGCTTATTTGGGGAGTGACCGCTCCCCTCTGACGGGATGCTTCTACCTTTGAGGGGTGCAATCCTCTGGCTCCATGTTGACCAAACTCCTCGGCGCGAGCGGGTGGATGATGTTGGTCAAGTTGCTGGGTGCGGCCTCAGGTTATGCGCTGGCGTGGATGGTGACCCAAAACGAGGGTGCCGCCGCCTACGGACGATTTGAACTGGGCTTGACGGTGCTGTCCATTGGTGCCCTTGCCGTCCGGCTGGGACTGGACGGGGTGATGGTGAAATGGTTGGCCTCGGCCAAGGCACAAGGGCTGGTGGCCATTCAACGAAAAGTGGCAGGCCGAGCGGTGTTGATGGTGATCGTGGCGGGTTCTTTAGGTTGGCTCGGCGTCCACATGGGGGCCAGGGCCCTCACGAAATGGGCGGACGACGAAGCAATGATGGCCATGTGGCCTTGGGTGGCTGCGGGCATTCCTCTGATGGGACTTTGGGGCTTGTCTGCGGAGATGCTCAGGGGCTTGTCCCAAATGAAGCGGTACGCCCTCACTCAGCAAGGTCTGTTGACCGCTGTTGCGGTTGCGTTGTTGTGGTGGACGTCGTGGGAAGTGGTACCGGCGTATGCCGCAGCCGTTGTGATGGTGACAGTGTTGGCTTTGGGATTGATGGTCAGTGGGTTGCCGTGGCGGGATGCGGTCGAGCCGCCAGTGGATGCGGGGCAGTGGGGTTGGAAAGCCATGATGACCACAGGTTGGCCGATGTTGATGGGCTCAGCCATGTATTTGGTCATGAGCTGGTCAGACACCTTGCTGGTGTCTCATTTTTTGGAAGAGGACCAAGTCGGTGTGTACCGATTGACCTTCAAATTAGCGGCTGTGGTGACCCTGGTGCAAGCGGCGGTCAACAGCTACGCAGCGCCCCTCTTCGCCGAACGCCACGCCGTTGGAGACCAACGAGGATTGAGGGACGCTTTGCGGCATGCGACGCTGCTCAATGTCGCGTTCAGCGTACCCGCGTTCGTGGCCATCGTCGTCTTGGGCCCGATGGTCTTGCATTGGTTTGGCCCTGAGTTTGCCCAGGGCCAATCCTGCCTGCTCTGGCTTGCCATAGGTCAACTCAGCATGACCTTGTGCGGCCCAGTGATGTATGTGCTCAACATGACGGGCTTTGAGCGCATTGGCAACCGCATTCTTTGGTCAACCGCCCTCATCAACATCGCCTTGAATGTGTGGATCATCCCTCGTCACGGCATTGAAGGTGCGGCCTTTGCCACAGCGTTGTCGCTGGCCTTGTGGAACGGCGCGGCCGCTTGGGCCGTTCACAAGAAATTGGGCTTGTCCGTTTGGCGAGACGTGTTCCGAGGCGGCAAACAGCGTTGAGTTCAAGGTTTGACGGAGGCCAAGGGCGCGTTGGGCTCGAGTTGCGCGGCAAGGGCTTCATGCGCGGACACTTGAAGGGCAAAAGCGCCTTGCAGGTCCGCGGCGATGGGGTCAGAAGGAGGGAAGTCCTCACGAAGGTGATCGACCTGTTTGCCGTGTTTCCAGAAGCGGAAACACACGTGAGGTCCTGTGGCGAGCCCCGTTTGCCCCACGTACCCAATCACCTCTCCTTGCTTCACGCGTTGGCCCTTCTTCACGGCGCGCTTTGACATGTGCAGGTATTGAGTTTCGTAGGTGCTGTTGTGGCGGATTTTCACATACTTCCCGTTGCCCGAGGTGTAGCTGCTCTTGGTGACCACGCCATCGCCGACCGCGACAATCGGTGTGCCCTGGGGTGCGGCGTAATCCGTGCCGAAGTGCCCCTTGACCTTTTTCAAGACGGGATGAAAGCGCTTGGGATTGTACCGGCTGGAAATGCGGCTGAATTCAACGGGGGCCTTCAAAAAGACCTTCTGCAAAGAGCCGCCTTCGAGGTCGTAGTATCCGGCAATGCCGTCGTCTTCAAAACGGTAGGCGTCCAGCGGCCTGCCCCAGTGGGAAAAAGTGCTTGACAGCACCACAGGCATTCCGACGGGCCGGCCATTGACCACTTCACGGCAGTAGAGCACGTCGTAGGTGTCGCCTTTTTGGACCCGACTAAAATCAATGGTCCACGCGTACACATTGGCCATGGCCACGGCCAAATTCGTCGGGTGACCCGCCTTGTCGAAATCCATGTACAGGGAATTCTCGATGGTGCCCGTGGCCCGGGCATACAACGTGTCCACGGGGTAGGTGCCAAGGGCCACACCGAGGGTGTCTCCCAGCGAAAAGCGAGCGTAGTTCTTGGGGTTGCGTTCGTACACCAACCACTTGGGGACCAAACGGGCTTCCGCCTCGCCACTGTCTCGGACCGCCTCCGAGGCGAGCCACCAACGGTGACCGGCCTTCATGTAGCGCACGTCCCAAACTTTGCGACTGTTGGCCGCAAGGGTGGCGACTTTGCCTGGTCCGATGCCAGCAGGATCGAGCAGATGCGAAAGGCTTTGGCCCGACTCCACCTTGCCAGAGTCCACCACCAGGTCTTCCCAGATCACGCCAAACCGCCTCACGGGTTCAGGTTCCGGGGCCGCTTGAAACATGCCGCCCAGGCCGTTTGACCCCAACTCGGCATCTCCACACCCCCCAATCACGAGGGCGATGCCCACGACCCATGCCAGCCCGTTGCACGTTCGATTCATCCCCGTCCAAAGACTTCCTTCTCCACCCAGCCTTTGCCCCATTCTTCCAATTCCTGCTCGCTCCAAAGCTCCGGGAAGAAGATCCGCTTCTGGAACCTCGGGGGCAGGTATTTCTGCCAGTTGGTTCCGCCCGTGGCGGCAATGTCCACAGGGTCTTTGTGCAAGTAACGCACGGCGCTTTTGTAATGGGCCAAAGGCCAATTCACGTTGACGTTGATGTCCAACCATCGCAAGGCGTCGACGAGTTCGGGCGAAGCCCCGCCATCCGCTTTGGCGGACAATGCGCGAACGTTGCTGTGGAACATGCCGCGTGCCAGTTTTTCAAGTTCCTCGTCGTATTTTTCTTCGAATTGCTTGAGCGTCAGTGTTTTGACTCCACTCTTCAACTCCATCGCCCCTTCACGCCAGTACAAATGCGACATCAATTCAGGCACGTCGGCCACGGTGTGGTCGGCGTATTGGTCGCGGAGGTTGTGGTGCACAATGCGGTCCAGAGACGTCGCGCAAATTTCGATCATGCGGTACTGCGCGCTTTGAAAGCCAGAGGCAGGCAGCAAGGACATGCGGAACTTCATGAATTCAGCGGGGTCCATGCCGTCCACCATGATGTCGAAACTCGTGGTCAACGCTTCGAAGTAGCGGTTCACCCGCCTGACCCGTTCCAATAAGAAAGCCTCATCCACCTTGCCGTTTTGTTCACGTGCTTCTTGGGCCATGCGCTCAAACTCGTGCAGCGAAAGCTTGAAATAGAGCTCGGTGATTTGGTGGTAGACGATGAAGACAACTTCATCTGGAATGGGGGTTTGCGGTCGCTGAAGGCTCAGCAACGTATCAAGGTGAATCAAATCCCAATACGTGCGGTAGTCGGCATAAAGCAGTCCGTCGAGGTAGCTGCTGAGGTCTTGCCCCATCGCTGCGTATTTCTCCTGCAATTGCCCGAGTTTCTCGAGGATGGCAGGGTCAAAATGGTGCGCTTTCTGAGGTTCCGTGGACATGAAGGCAAGTTCGTGAACAGACTTCGTTGCATTGGGCGTGGTTCAGCAGGTTGTCACCCATGCATTGTCAACGAATCAATCAATGGTGGCAATGCACTTCAGCTCGATGGCAATAGGTGTGGGCAAACGGTTGATCTCAATCGTGGTGCGGCAAGGTTGGTTGTCCTTGAAATACTCGGCATACAGGCGGTTGAACGTGTGGAAGTCGCGGTTCATATCCACCAGGAATACCGTCACATCCACGAGTTGCTCCCAGCTGCTTCCGCTGGCTTCCAGGATGGATTTGACGTTGGCAAACACACTGTGGACTTGGGCTTCAAAATCGAAGGCCTTGAAATTGCCGTTGTGGTCCAGTTCCAATCCGGGCACACCACTGTCGTTGGCATCGCTGCCGGCGGTTCTTGGTCCGACTCCGCTGAGAAACAAGAGGTTGCCCACGCGACGAGCGTGAGGATAGAGGCCGACGGGTTTGGGGGCGTTGGAGGTGGAAATGCGTTCGCTCATGAAACGAAGGTAGGATGGCGTCGGGCATTGAGCCGCATCGAATGGGCTTGACTGCGTTGGAGCGATGTACCTTCGGGGCATGCGGTACCAAAAACTTCCCTCTGACCTGTACGTCCAGAACCGAGAAGCGTTCATGAAGCGGATGAAGCCAGGCGGACTGGCCTTGTTTTTCAGCAACGACATCTACCCGACGAGTGCCGACGGCACCTTGCCGTTCAAGCAGCACGCGGACATTTTTTACCTCGCAGGCGTGGACCAGGAAGAGACCGTGCTGTTGCTGTTCCCGGACGCGCACAACCCTACGGATCGGGAAATCTTGTTCACGCTCGAGACCAACGACGAACTCGCGATTTGGGAGGGGGCCAAGCTGACGAAAGCGCAAGCCACCGCCGAGACGGGCATTGCCAACGTGCAGTGGACCACGGCGCTTGAGCGGACCTTGCACCGTTTGATGGCCGAGGCCCAGTCTCTGTACCTGAACGACAACCAGCACACGCGTGCCCGCCTCACGGTCGAGACCCGCACGGATCGAGAAAATGCCGCGCTGCGAGCCAAATACCCCAACCACGAAATCGAACGCAGCGCGCCCATCCTGCACGCCATTCGCGCCGTCAAGCACTCTTTCGAGATTGACCAAATGCAACGGGCGTGCGACATCACCAAGGCGGGATTTGATCGGGTGCTGCAGTTTGTGAAGCCTGGGGTGATGGAATACGAGATCGAAGCGGAATTCATGCACGAGTTTTTGCGTCGTGGATCGCGCGGCTTCGCCTACACACCCATCATCGGATCGGGCTTCAACGCCTGCGTGCTTCACTACATCGAGAACGCGTCCGAATGCCAAGCTGGAGATGTCATTTTGATGGATGTGGGCGCGGAGTATGGCAACTACGCCGCAGACATGACGCGGTGTGTTCCTGTTTCGGGACGCTTTACGGACCGCCAGCGTGCCGTGTACAATGCGGTGCTTTCCGTGATGAAGGACGCGATGAACTTGTTGCGTCCAGGCGTGTCGTTGCACGACTATCACAAACAAGTCGGCGAGTTGATGACCGCACAATTGCTCGACCTGAAGCTTATTGACCGCCACGACGTCGAAAAACAAAACTCCGCATGGCCTGCATACAAGAAGTACTTCATGCACGGCACGTCGCATTTCATCGGGCTTGATGTTCACGACGTGGGTCATTGGCACGAACCCATCGCCGCAGGCCACGTCTTCACCGTGGAGCCGGGTATCTACATCCGAGAAGAGAATTTGGGCATTCGACTTGAAAACGACATCGTCATCACCGAGGACGGTTTCCACGACTTGATGGCGCACATCCCGCTTGAAGCAGACGCCATCGAGGAAGCCATGAATGCCTGACCCTCGCGGCGATCAGGGCTCACAAGTTGACCCATACATCACCAGGAAGTCGAGAAGGTCGTTGATTTGGATGACCCCATCGCCGTTGAGGTCCGCCTGACAAATCAACGCACAGGACCCGTCGTCCATGGTGGCCGTGGCGCTGTAGTTGGGGGCCAGGGGATACGTGCAGCCGGGTTCTTCGGATTCGTCGCAGAGCCCGTTAAGGTTGAAATCGTGGCAGGGCGTCGCGTCTTCTTCTTGGTTGGAAGGTGCGCACCCGGTGCAAACGTCAAATGAAATGGAAGACCCGAAGTTGCCCTCTTCCATGGTCACTTGGGCAAGGGTGTCACCCGCTTCGTTTTCGAGCAACATGCCGCCTCCAAAGTTGAAACCGTCGCCATCGTCGTCTGTCAATTCGAGGGTGTAGCACCCTTCTTGGAGACATCCCTGCTCGACGTAGGTGGCGGAACCGATGGGGTAGTCGTCTCGACCCCAAACTTGGGTTCCTGCGCTGTCCGTCACGGACCACCCCAAATCCAACCCAAAAAAGTCCGTCATGATTGTCATGGTCCACGCTTCACCACTCGATCGGTACACGCTTTCGACAAGCGAATCGTTGGCGTTGTACTCGTCGAGCCCTCCATTGGCCAGACGCACAGAGAAAATCCATTCCGAAGTGTCGACGGGAAGGGGTGTCGGCGGCATGAAGACGGTGGTGCTTTGGCCTGGCAGAAGCGCTTCCTCGAAGGCCACAGGAGGCATGATCACACCGTTGATTGACCACCTTATTTCGCCACCTTCCATCTCTGTCGTTCCTTGATTGAGCACGGTCAATTGGGGTTCCCAGAAGGCAGAACAAACCTCATACGCCTCCAACGGCTGAAGTTGGAAATCCTGATCCACGACAGGGATTCCGCCTTCGCTTTCGAGCAATTGGGAACGCACCGTGGCCAGACAAGTTCGCATCCGGTCTCGTTGGCCTTCGGTGAACATTTTGCGGCAGGACGTCGGCGCGTAGTCCATGTAGTTTTCGAGCAAGGCACCGGGGCATGAAGCATCGACGCATGAACCGTTTTCGAGGGTCGGAGGCGTGTCACACACCAAATCTCCCGTGGCGAGACAGTTGCCGGGATCGACGCAAGAAGACGTGTTCCAAAACGGGTGCAACAGGGTGAGGTAGTGACCCATTTCGTGCGTCAAGGTCCGGTTCATGTCACGCCCGGGCTTGAGCGTGCCTTCTGTGCCAAACGCATTGTACAAGACTGTGATGCCATCTCGGACATCGCCCGTGGGTCCCACAAACGCGAATCCCTGTACGCCCCCACCTCCGTCGTTGCCGTTGATTTCGGGCACCACGAAGACGTTGATGTAATCGTTGCGATTCCAGGCACTCGCGGACTTCACGGTCACCTCATCCACGCCCAAGTACTCTGAGGCCGAGGCGATGCCGTGCTCCTCGAATCCGGGAATGTTGCTGGCATTCAAGCGGACGATGCCAGAAGATGGTGCGCCCTCTGGGTCTCGCTGTGCAAGGACAAATTCCACACCCACGTCCACGCCATTTCCGTCCCCGGCAGTGCCCGCGACTTTCCGAAAGTCGTTGTTCAACGCGGCGATGGCGGACAGGATTTGGGCGTCGCTGATGTTTTCATCTACTCCGACTGGCGACCCCAAGTGAAAGACGTGCACCACCACGGGAAGGGTCCAAATGTCCAAATCTTGGGAAGACACCGACGCCATGGGCACGCCGTTTGGCGTCGTTTGGAATGAGGTCCAATGGGCATCCATCGAAGCCCTGAGGTCAGTGTAATCAGAAGAATGCGTGAGGAGCTCTTGGTGCGCCACGTCCGTGCCACAGGTTGGCAGCCCCATGGGCAATTGCGCCACCGCTGTCCCCCACATCACCGAAACCCAAATGAACCAAGTCCAGTGCGCTGTCCAAGAGTGTGGTATGGGGGCATTGGATGCTGTCCAGGAGGTCACGGGTCATGAGGTTGCCGGACTCATTCGCAGGTGGTGTTGTACACCGCCAAGAAGTCCAAAAGGTCATTCAGCTGGATGAGTCCATTTCCATCTAAATCGGCACGACACCATTCACAGGTCCCGTCGTCCACGATGGCTCCCTCATTGTAATTGGTTGCGTCGTCGTATGTGCACCCTTGGTCGGCGTCGCACAATCCGTCGCCGTCATTGTCGGCCAAGCAATCCCCTCCGCACACCCCGAGGGCGTCGAGTTGGTTGCCGTTACAATCGCAGTCGCCTTCGGGAATGTTGTTGCATCCGCACTGGAATGCTGCACCAAGATCTCCGCATACCCCGCAGGCGTCCAATTCCAAGCACGTGCCGTTGTCGACGTTGGCGTTGGCGTCGTAGTTGCACGCCGCTTCGTCCGTGCACCCAAAGACCAAGCAGGTCAAGAAATCACAGGACCCGTCATTCAGGGTGGCGTTGGCGTCGTAGTTGCACGCCTCCTCCACTGTGCATCCAAGCACTTCGTTGACGTCACAAATCCCGTTGCCGTCCTCGTCGGCCAAACAATCTCCACCACAAACGCCAATGGCATCAAGCTGGCTGCCGCTGCAGTCGCAATCGCCTTCGGGAATGTCTGAACAGCCACAATCGTAGATGGCGCCTTGGCCGTTGCAAACGCCACACGAATCCATCATGCCAACACACTCGTCGACGTCGTCGCAAATGTCATCTCCGTCCAAGTCTGAAGAACAGTCTCCGCCACAGTTGCCGAGGACGTCTTCGTATTCGCAGGAACCGTCGTCAGCGCATGCATTGGGATCGAAGTTGCACGCACAGCCGTCCATGCACCCTGGGAACACGCACGACCCGTCGTCAATCAAAGCTTCGGAATCATAATTGCACGCTTCTTCATCCGTGCACCCTTCGCAGCTTGTGTACTCACAAGAGCCGTCGTCCACCGTTGCCTCGTCATTGAAATTGCACGCACCCTCGTCCGTGCAGCCAACACAGCTTTCGAAATCGCAGCTCTCGTCATCCACGCACGCCGCCGCGTTGAAGTTGCAAGCGGATTCGTCCGTACATCCCGCGATGCCTCCCCCCGCGTTTGCGAATTGAAGGTCGAGACCCTCCGTGACCTCGGGAATGTCGAATGAAACCGTCGCGATTTCAGTTGGCAGGTTGGAGTTGCTGTTGGGTTGAACCTTGAAATTGAGCGTTCCAGAGAGCGAGCTGTTGCGCGGCAGCGTGATTTGGGCCAAGGCCACAAGTCCATCGGCGTCGGGCATCGAGTTGGCTCCGAGCGAAGGCTCAGACATTGAGGCAATGCCCCATCCAATCTCATCAACGCCATCGTAGTACACCGATGACGAGGGCGTGGTGGATGGATCGCTGTTGAACATGGAAATCAACGCATTGGTCACGGCAATTTGACCAGCACTTCCTTCGGGAAAGAGTCGTGTCTGCGAAATGGTGTTGTTCGCATTGCCAGGGTTGCCGGCGGTGGGGGTGAATTGGCCCAAGGTGACGTAAGAGTCATTGACGTAGGCCACGTCGTTCAAGTATTGCACCGCGATGCCCTCATTGGTGTATCCCGCGCTCGGGTTGTTGTACGCAGTGGCATTGCTTGAAATGGCGAGTGGATGACTTTGGCTGCCAAACACCATGAACACCCGGTCGTTGGTGCCGCTTGGACGAGCATAAATCTTGGCGCGCACCAAGCCGGTGTCGTCGACAGTGGGGATTTCAGGGAAGGTTTGGACCACCTGGATGACCAAACTGTGGCACGTTGTGTCTTGGGCAAGCACAGTCGTGCTTCCCAAGCACACCATGGCAAACGCGGTGACAATGAGGGGGAAAAGCTTCATGGCAGCGTATAATCTGTTATGTCAAATATACAACAATTATACTCAACTGCAAGTTATTCACAATTCACACCGAACAACAACAGAAAGTCCAGAAGGTCAGCGAGTTGAACCAATCCATCACCGTTCAAGTCTCCCTCGCATGCTTCGATGCATGTGCCATTGTCCATCGTGGCGGTTGGATCGTAGTTCTGGGCTCCTGAGAATGTGCAACCCACAACTTCTTCAG
>JAOIQU010000039.1 GCA_028141885.1 Flavobacteriales bacterium
TTGTTTTCCAGTAATTGAGGCAAAAAGACACAATGGTCAGGCGGGATTGACGAACGTCCCCTTCGTCGAACCCTCGCGTCAATTGCGATTAGTTTCACCTGCCTGGAACGCTTGTTCCCTGGCGCCCCCGATACCTACGCTCGTAGGAGCCCCCGAACTGGTGGTCACTTTGTGGACCCGGCAGGACAGAAGCCGAACACCCTCAACCCCGATTTGGTAGTGGGTCACATTAGGCAATAAATCTCGTCAAAAGAGGACCCTTATTGCACCACGAGGCGGGCTGTGAGACCGTCTTCAGTAGACACCATGTACAGTCCACGCTCCCAGCCAACGAGGTCAATGGCCTCGCCATTCCATGTCTCCTCCTTGATCAATCTACCTTGCACATCCCTTACCCAGATTCGTGAAGGCACAGGGCAATTCACGAGCCCAAACGATTGGCGTGCAGGATTGGGTGCAATGGTCCAGGTCCGGTCGGAAGGAGCACTCATCGCCGTCACCTCCGCGGTGGCTGACGCGTCGTAGATGTAGTACTCGTACTCTGCACGCGCGGGCTTGAGGCTCATGGCCTCGTCATTGCTGGCTCGGATGTAAAACAGAAACTCAGTGTTGGCACCTACGGGAACGATTGCCGTGTACACCCCATCCCCCGCTTGGACATCTCCAGAGACGCCCGTGTCGACCATTTCAACCGGCTCAAATTCTACCGCATTCATGTTGTTGGTCCAGAGCAACTCCACACTTGCGGCGTCCGTGACTTGGACCTCGAGAACAGCATTGACTGCTTCCAGAACAGAGATTGTAGGGGTCAAGACATCAACTTCGGCATGCGAGGACAGAAAGTCCACCCGAGCCTCCACGGTGCTCAATATCCCTGCAAACCCCCAATCGGCCCAAAACGCATTGTGGACGTTGTTCGAGAATTGTCCCATTCCAAACAAGCTGTTTGCATCTTGGCTTGCTGCAGATTCAATGAGGGACTGCATGGTCGCCACCTCTTGTTCCAAGGCGAGCATGTCCATCGATTCCGACAAGATGGTCCTGATGTGTGCCAAATACTGCTTTCGGTATTGAGGGTGATTGAACACGAAATCCGCCAAGGGCCGGATGTCCCAGGCCGGGTCGAAACTGGAGAAGAAGGGGTCAAAATGATAGACTTCGTTGGGGTTCCAATAACTGTACCCCATGATGGCCCCCACGAAGGAATTGTCGAGATCCCATGGAATCATTTGAAAGCGCCCCTGCTCGTCTTGATACAGGTAGTAATTGTGCACGTAGTACCCATTGTAGGTGTCGAAGTTGCTCACCACTGTGTTCACCGCAAACGCCCAAAGCACCCTGTCAATGTTCAACTTGTCCCCCAGATTCTGAGGGTTCAGATTCAAGGTTTCAATGAGGTCCAATAAGGCTTCCCATCCCTCGTCAGATTTCAACGTGTAACTGTCTTGGTAGGCTTCAATGTTGGGGCCCAAGTATCGCAAATCGGGAATGCCACCCTCTGTGGCCTCCCCATTCTCATCACAGAACACACCCGCACCATCGCATTTGAAAAGCACCCCATTGTCTTCCCCAAAGTGCTTTTGACAGAACTGCTTGTTGATGCTCTCGGTGTTCACGTAAAGCCCGACGTATTGTCCTTGTGTGTTGAGCTTTATCAGATTGACCTCAGGTGTCGGTAGATATTTCCTGTAAATGCGGCTCGCCAGGTATTCCTTGCAGTAAGTCGGATCAATCCAAGCATTGGCAAGTTTGAGCTTCTTGTAGCCCATCAGGGTTTGGCCGGAAATCCAATGGTTAAAGTCCAAATTGTATGGAACCTTGACATTGCCCGATTCGTTTGGCAGACAGAAGGTGGAATTTCCTTTGTACCTCGTGCCTACACTGTCCATGACCACGCCGTCCAACTCCACGGTGGCAGGAATGCGCAGGGAAGGGTCGTTGAAAAAGGCCTCGACCAGGGTTTGGTGGTAACCTTCATCCTCGAAAACGACATTCAGTTCCCGCAACAACATTGGGTCGTACAAGCTCCCCTCGCCGTCGTAAAGCGATTGCGGACTGTACAAGGAAATCCCCTGAGACAAGACAGCTCCCTCAGAGAGAGACAGCAACATCACGAAAAACAATTCAGGCCCTTTCATTGAATGATTCACTTTGGTGCGATTCAAATAAAGATCGGAAGAATTTTAAGAATGCATGCTGCTTTAATTGAAGGTATTGGTGGACCCAGCAGGACAGAAGCCGAACACCCTCAACCCCGATTTGGTGAATTGACGATCCGGAAGTGCCAAGTTGGAAGCACAAATTTTAGAGCACTCTCTGCTCTTCTTCAGTGGTGCCTCTGGTTTCCCACCGATGCACTATTCGACTGCAGTTTTTCTCAACGAGTCTAACCTTGACGACAACTTCGCTTTGATGGATGCAACGTCTGAGAAATCAGAAATATTTAGATTTTCATTCGGGTCTTCGGCAAGATTGAACAACATTGAGCCCGTGACCCTGGTCCTTGTTCTGTTCCGAAATTCTGTGTAGCTGAAAGCTTCGGTCGTGATGGTTTCACCACCATGAAATTTCGAAAAGCCTGGCCTCTTTTGTGCCTTGTTTTGCCCATCGACTGAAATGCCCAAATCCACCCCTTGAACATGAGGAGGCCTCTCGATGCCCAAAAGCGCACAAATCGTGGGATACAAGTCCGTCAGTTCCACCATTGACGAAACCCTCAGGCCTTTTTCCTGACCAGGCAAACGAATAAGAAGAGGCACTTTCAGTGAGGTTTGAAAATTGGCATGCTTGGCCCACAGATTGTGCTCTCCGAGTTGCCATCCGTGATCCCCCCAAACAACGACGAGGGTATTGTTAGCCAGGCCACTTTCCTCCAGTTTCTGAATAAGTTGCCCAAACAAGTGATCCACGTAACTCACGCATGCATGGTATCCATGTCTCAAAATCAATTGCATCGAATCTGGCACGTCTAGATGACTTTCACTGGGAATGTCATCATATGCTCTTAATTCGCCATAAGAGTGCATCGCCTCCTCTGGCGCATGTTTCGGCGCATATCGATTCGGTGCATAACCTATTGAGTCAGGATCATACAGGTCCCAAAAACGTTCAGGAGCACAAAATGGAAGATGTGGCTTGAAAAAGCCGACTCCCAAAAAAAACGGGTCTTCTCCAAGGGATAGTCTTTCAAGATCTGAAATGCTTTTCTCCAAAATCAGATCATCCGCGTAAACAGCGGATTCACCTCCACGCTCCGTGGCAGGACCATGACCCCCTAAAGCCACAATGCGCATGTTTTCAGGATTTTGATAATCCCGGAAAATCCGGTCAGGCCTCCATGGCTTCTCACTCCACCCGTCTTTCGAATCCAGGTTCTTGTGAAGAATCTTTCCATTCGACACCGCAGTGTAACCATGAACCTTCAACCACTCAGCTATCGTTGGAGCCTCCGGTGCATCCTCATCCGCACGAGAAGAGAATGTTCTAAATCGATCTTCATTGGGTCGCAGACCCGTCATCACAGATGCCCGAGATGCCCCACATACAGGGACAGCGCAAACAGCCCTCTCAAAAACAAAAGCTTCTTGCGCGAACGCATCAAAATTTGGCGTGATTGCTGTTGAGCTTCCGTAACAACCCAATTCAGGTCTCAAATCGTCGATGGCCACAAACAAGACATTGACAGGTGATTGGACCAACTCATCTGACTGTTGCGGATTTGTTGTGGCATCGTAGCACAACAAAACGAAACAAACTGAGCAAAAAAGGCAAAATGAAAACAATCTCATGAAGTCACGCATCAATGTTTAATGTTAAGCAAAGTCGCTCACACAGCCGTGAGAATGAGCCCTGTTTGAGACGGGAGATCACTCTATAAGAACGTAGCTGGCGCTGAAAGGAGGACAATCCACAACCAGATTATTCGTGTCAAGTGGCCAGGACAAAGCAGGAACCTTCCAATACCTCTCTGGCCCACCCGCGGCGTGGGGTCCTGTCTCACCGTTGATGTATGTTTTGCGCGACAAGGGGTCGTCATTGTGCACGAGGTATTGGTATGCTTTCCTCGCTCCCCCCATGTTGACCAATTCAACTTCCAACGTGCGCGCCTTTCTGCTTCCATTTAAGATGACAAGTCCAGCCTCACCTGAGGAAAAACTTGAGGCATGCACCCGCAATTGTGGATCATCTGTAGGACATTCGTAATAGGTGTCACCAAAACATTTGTCATACATGTAGTAATGATAGAATGAGGGATGTGGCGTCAACTCTGGAACGTCATGTTCCTTGGGAGATGCAAAAACCCCATGATCTTCCCCATCTGCATAGCCATTTGAAATGTCCCACATCATGGCTGAACCGTAACCCTGACGTATGAATTCCCCCAAAGCGTGAGAAACAAAGAGCCCAGCCGAATGTGACACGTTCGTCGCACCATTCCCAGCGCTAATGGTTGCTCGGCTGCGGGTGTTGAACTCAGTCAATGCAATCGGCAGTGGCGGGTCAGACGATTGCACCGTTTCAGCCCAAGCCTTGTTGATGACGTCAATGTGCGAATATGCTGTATCCACAGAGGCAAACATTTCTTCTGGACTCAAAACTGCCTTGAATTCGGTGAAGTAGTCGTGTAAAATGATGTAATCGGCAACCTCTGCGACCTCCGGCAGAACCTCTTCATTCCACCGACTTTGAACCGGGTTGTTGGACTTTGGTTTTTGATATCCAACCACACCCACTTTGATGGATGAATCAGCAGCCTTCATTTCCTCAATAAAAGCTCTGCAGTGCTCCCCGTATTTCTTGGGGCTGATGTCTCCGCGGCCTGGGACACTGTACCCAGCCTGCCATGGACCCCAATTTTCATTGCCAATCTCCCAAAACTGAATGCCAAGTTTGTGCTCCACATTGGCATGCCGCACCCAATCTCCAGCATACTCCGCAGCAAGCTGAACTCGTTTGGCCTCCTCTTCTTCTTCCCCGTAAAGCGCATAGGAGTAATTGACACAAACTGACCCTGTCGCTCCAGTGGTCAACAGCAAATCGTAAAAATGTTCGGGACTGAACTTGAAGTTGCCCTCGCGACCCAACTTTGGCGGTGTTTGCCTCCCATTGTTTTTCCAAATCGTATCCGGGACACCGGGAGGACACTCAGACCTTTCTGAAGCATTCCAGAAAAAATCGTTGGAAGCATTTCCACCGGGATACCGAATGACAGAAACACCCATGTCACGAAGTGGCAAAATGAATTCTTCTTTGTCGACATTCGATCGATTCACCCAAATGCCGAGGTTGTTTCCAAAGATGTATTGACTCACCTTGGTCAGAGGAGTCCCAAAATCCACTGACGCAAATGCATCCGGAGTTGTTTCGGGAGCAGCAACCTGCCTCACATTCTTCGGCAACTTCGCTTTTTTAGGTTGCCAGTCGTCCAGAAACCAACCAGGGTTGCCATGCATCGGTGGTCGTTGCCCATGCGATGACACCGCGATGACCATTCCCAATGCGAGACACATCATACCCCGTATGTACGTTGTCTCAAGAATCACTGACAGATTGCTGAAAAGGTGGACAGCAACACAAGTAAATCCGACGTATTCACGCTGCCGTCACCATCCAAATCTTCGGGACAATTCTCATCAAAAATCATCGAACAAGAGCCATCGTCAACGTTGGCCGCTGGATTAAAGTTGGCCGCTTCGTTGTACATGCAGCCCAAGACAACTGGGGTTTGACAAGAACCATTGTCCGCCACTGCAAAAGGGTCAAATTCGAGAAAATTTGAATCCATACAGCCCTCAGTGCTGCAATAACCAGGTTCAGCAATGAGAAGCTCATATTGCGATGGAACTGCAATCCCTGTCTGAGAGTCGAGACTGTATGTTGAAACGAGTGCGGAGGACGTGTAGAGTTGATTGTTCAATGTGTATGGCTCACAAGAAACGACTGTCTCTGTTTCCAATGCCGAAGCCCTCGAAAAGGCCAAGATCGAGTAAGCAGGGACGGTAAAGATGACCGCACCTGGCTCCAACGTTCCTCGACTCATCATACGTTCCGGGGCCACAGGGCCTCCCTCCACACTAGACGGACCGATGCCATTCAACATCACCAATTTGGAAGTCTCGTGCTGCGCACTCAAGACATCCCAGTGCACATAGGGTCTAGACGAAGACGGAGAATCCCATGTGACGTTGTGCGCTTGTGAACTGGTATTGATGAGGACACCACCGCGTGCCGCGTCGGCGTGCATCGTTTCAACTGCATACAGCCCTGGGGTGCCAGTGTTCATCGGTTGTATTGACACCCCCAAATACTTCTGCAACAGCCAACACGTCAAATAGGTGGGTCGAGGAGAGGCGTCAGGTTGGAACGGGCTGTTTTTGGCCAACAAGCCATGGCTGCCCCCGTCTGGCGCAACGCCGCTTTGCAAATTCCAAATCATCGACAAATCGAAGCCTTCTTCAATTTGGGAAAGCAACACACGTGCGATGAAGAGGGCATTGGCCATCGCCACCTCACGGTTTCCCGTGTTGGAGTTGAACTCTGTAAATGCGAGCGCAAAATGATCTGGGTCCTTCGAGGTGTATTGCGAGACCATGGACCTCACGGAAGCTGCGTCCTCCGACACTTCAGACACACTTGCCATCATTTGTGAGTATGAAATGTTGTTCTCGTTGGGACTGAAGGTGAAGTAGTCGTGCACAATCAAGAAATCGGCGTGATTTTGAACCTCGGGCAACACCCCTGCAGTCCAATCGTCGTAATCCTCATCCAAAGGATAAATGACTGCCCCAAGTTGGATGGATGGATCTGCAGATTTCATGGAATCTGCAAAAACTCGGAACATTTCGCCATACATGGTCCCTGTAATCTGTTCTCCTTCGACCATATACCCAGCCTGCCATGGACCGTAGTTTTCGTTGCCAATTTCCCAGTAGCGGACATTTCTGCCTAACGTCTGATTCACATGACGCACCCAATCCGCTGCATACCCCGCTGCATTCGCCACGCGGTCATCACCAGGCCCGTATCTCGCAAATGAAAAATTGACAACGAGGACGGGTTCTGCACCTGTAGAATCACAAATTTGGAACAACTCATCAATGCCCATGTTGAATGCATCAGGGTCAATCAACCCATCAACGGTCACCACATCGTCCTGCAAAATTGCGACAGGGAGATTGCCATCCCAGAAATATTTGTTGCTTCCATTGCCTCCTGGAAATCTAATGTAGGCCGGCCCGAGGGCCCGACTCCTTGCGATAAGTGCCGTATCCTCGACAGAGGCGTCACCCAAAAAGTGGGGATGAGTGTACCCAAAGTGACTGCCTTTGACCGGCGCTGAAACGCCCTGAGTCGACAGGACATGTTCAGAGGGGCTTCCGTCATTGGGATTCTCCCACAACACTGAAGTGGGTGGGTGAAATTGTCTTGTGACAGAAATAGGGAAAACGTCATCGCCCTGACCAAAGAGCACATTGCACGAGACTGCAATGAGCATGATGAGGCTGAGATGTTTCATGTCCAAATGCATCAAACAATCAACGCGATGTGACTTGGATGGCCTTTGTGACACGCGGACCTTCTTTTCCATTCAAGACCAAAAAGTAAAACCCGGGCGCAAGGAATTGCATGTCGATTGTGGTCTGCCCCTGAATGGCCACACGTTTCAAATGCTGACCTGAGCCAGACAACAAATTGGCCTCAATCACTCCCCACGACACAGGTATGTTGACATGCAGTTTTTGGCGCACCGGATTGGGAAAACACGACACTTCAGAAATGATTTGCTCTTGATTCAGACTTTGAGTGTCACTGGAACAAACATGTCCCAAGGGCTGCAATGCTGCACCGTCGATGTAGTATGTGCCTGTTTCCAAGAATTGGATTTTGACAACACGAAGGGCATCGTAAACCGTCGAATCTGCCGTGAATTCCCAGCAGTATTCGGTCCATTCCGTATCCGTCTCAAATGACTCTGCATGAAGGGTCTGATATGGCGTCTCAGCGTACGCGGTGGATACATTGAACGCGAGGCCCGGCTCTGTCCCTTTCACCCAAACACTCACGGCGTATGTCGAATCTTGAACTGCTCCGGCTCTGCAACTCGACAATTGAACTGAGGACGGTGCGGCGCCAGGTGAGGTCACTTCCGCGTATGCACAAACCACCCCGTCAAATGAAGTTGCTGGTGTCGCAGCGACAGTTGCTTCTGCATCTTCAGACACGGATACCGTCCACGCATCCAAGGCAGATTCAAAATCTCCATTGCACACGACAGGCATTGGCGGCACCTCTTCAAACCACACGTCGTCAATCCAAAAGACACCAGTGGATTGAAAGGCAAACTTGGCGAGGCGAACACCATTGATTTCTTCCTCAGAATAAGAAGTGAAGGTGAATTCCTGCCACTCCTCGGTCAACGAGGCTTCCATATCTCCGAACACCGTGTATGGAGCAGCTTGCAAAGCCGTCTTCGCCTCGAGCACTGCCCCGTTGACATCGGATTTTGCTGAAAAGTGCACCATCAAAGAAGTGGCCCCGGGCAAGTAAGATGAACAACTCGAGAAAATGGGAGAACCATCCTCAACATTCACCGTCAATCGCGCCGATTGCGTTCCTTCTGCGAATTCATTCACATCCAAATCGGCTGCAATTGAGCCGTTGTTCTGATTTACAGCCCAAGCATCCAAACCAACCTCAAAATTTCCTTGACAGATCTCAGGCGTGAGCTCCAAAATGTCAATTTGAATGTCGTCAATCATCACCGTGCCCTCCGACAAGAATTTGAATTTGGCCAACCGCACATCTGAAAGCAAATCATCGGCGACTGATCCCGATATTTCATATTGGACCCAATCACTCGACAACACCACATTTGCTGAAGCATAATTGTTGTAACCCGGTGACGCTTTTGAAATGGTCGCCAACACTTCCACCGCATTGTCAGACTTTGCCCAAAATGACATTCGGTATGTCTGGTTGGCATACATGTCCGCGATGCAAGCACTGAGTACACAGGTGCCTACACTCACATCTTGAATGTCAATGACCACGCCAACAGCGCCCTCTGTGGCAGCGACTGCAGATGTGTCGAATGTGGCCACCGCGCCGTTGTTTGCGAAATTCTGCCAATCCGTTAGACCTGTCTCAAAGGACGGGTTGCACACACTGTCCGCCTGAGACCAGGCTGTCGAGATTCCAAGAATCAAGAAAGAAAACACGACTGCTTTATTCATCACAATAAATTGAATCAAACAAGGTGTGGATAAGCTATGGAATAAGACCGACAAATGTCTCCGTCCCGCGGCGAAATAAACGTTTTAAAATGGCTGATCGAACGTCAAAATAACATAATCGACATCCAATCCATATGTCCCACTTGCCGTTCCGGTTTGACTTACAGTACAATCCAAACGAGAAATTTGATCGAAGTCGATCTGACCATTGAGCGACACATTGTTGCCAGACAAATCGAGCTCAAAATCTGACCAAGGGATGCTGATGCGCTGCCACGTGTTGTCGGCATTGACAGCAAGCTTTGTGGTGAACACCTCGTCTTCCCCACTCGTCACCAATCCATCTCCGTTGGAATCTTCAAACAATTTGATGACTGAAGCAGATCCCTCGTAATCACTACGTAAATGAACATTCAGATACGTATTCCCCAAACTGGAACCCAACAAATCTTGGGGGTCGAGCGGCAACCTGAGTGCACCAAACCACGAACCCGCACCTGCTCCAACGCCACGCATGTAAGCACCGCCCTCGACTGCATCCAACGCTTCGGTGACCACGTCAAGTGATTCCGTGAACTCTCCACTGCTGATGCTGAAAATGGGGTTGGTCTCTTCAAAGGATGCCAGAAGTAAACCGCGATTGGACAAGTCAGGTTGTTCCCACACAAACACTGAATCCAATTTGAAATCGTCCGGATGATCTGGAAATTCAAGCAGACAATGGACCCACTCATTTTTTCGAAAAAACACGTTGTCGCAACCTCCGAACCAAAGCACATCGAGTTCGCGATTTCCTTGACCTTGAAATGCGTAAGTCGCTCCTGACGTTTGGCCTGTTAATGACAAGGTGTAGGCCACTGGCAAATTGAACCCACAAGAAAAACGAACCGCATCCCCTTGCTCAAAATGAACTCCATTCGGCATGTTGTGACTGAAGCTTTCTGTGAACTCGAGGTCCCCGTAGAGGCTTTCGAGATCGGGCCCTAGACTCCCCTCTTTCGCGCAACCAACGAAGCACATGATCACAAGGCCGAGGGTCCAAGTTCCGAGGCGTGGTGGGTTTGATTGAAGAAACGACATGTCAGAATTTGGATTGAAAGAGAAACAGCACTTTTGAAATTGAACCGTCATGGCCCTGCAATGCATCACGAAGCAACCACTTTTGCCATTGCGTTGTTAATTCGGTTCGATTGTTGATTTTCCAGATTACGCCACATGCGTGAAGCATGTCTGTCACATCCAATGTCGTACGATCAAATCCAGTCACTTCGAAATTGATGTCTCGAACTGCAATGTATTCAAGTCCTTGAGATGAAATCCTCTTGGCACCATATCCAATTTGGAGGTTTTCACCCACGGCCCAATCGACACCGAAATCGAATACTGAGGAGGTAAGATCAACTGGATCCAAGACAGCTTCTGGTCGTTGCGCACGTTGACTTTGCATTCCACCGTGCATTTTTAAGGACCGATTTCCCATCCAAAGTGCAGCCAAATCGAAGTGGCCTGCAATGGCATATCCCACGTAATTCCTTCGTGTCAAGGTTCCTTCTGGAGTCAAATCTTGAAGGGCAAAGAGACGGGCAATGACCGACCATGGCTCCTCCGCTTTTCCGTGTTCCAGTTCCATCTCCAACCCCCTGCGATTTGGGGTGGCCATGCCATACGGGGCTGCCGTGCCGTATCTCGGATCGAACGTCATCAGCTCGCGTTGAATCGCACGATTCCAAGGACGACTGCCCCGGGGAACATATGGGGCAGTTAACAGGTCTCCCTGCGACAGAGGACGATTCCAAGCACCATTGCCGATTTGTGCAAATGACGATGGTGCTGCATCAAACAAAAGACGCTTGGTCTGTGCTGCCGGCGCCATGTACGTGTCTGAGACTGATCGTGCAGAAGCCGATGCTGTCCACGATGCGCCAAAATCAAACTGGGTTTCCACGTTCCAATACCCCCCTTCTGTCGGTGAATTTGGGGCATTGGGCACCCCATCCAAGCCCAACGTAGTCGCAGTGGACCCTCCAAATTCAGCGTGCCACAGCCACTCCTCGCCTTTCCATTTCACTTCACCCCCAAGATTGGCGACATGACTTCCAACACCATCAGGAACGGTCTTGCCCAGAGAGGCAAAATTCTGCCCGCTTAAC
>JAOIQU010000004.1 GCA_028141885.1 Flavobacteriales bacterium
CAAGCAGTTGCCGTCACAATCGAACCCAAAAGGCGGGAATTCGCAGGAGTTATCGGCATAGATCGCGTCCTCATCATAGTTGCAAGCTGACTCTTGCAAGCATCCAGCACAAGACGTGAATTCACAAGTTCCGTCGTCGTTTGTCGCAAGCTCGTCGTAGTTGCACGCCTCTGGGTCGGTACAACCACCGACAGGCTCGATGCAAGTTCCATCATCGTCCGTGGCCAAAGCGTTGTAGTTCAACGCTGTCGCAGATGTGCAACCTGGGATTTCGTCGCCGTCGCAAACGTTGTCACCGTCTGCATCTTCGAGGCAATTGCCGGCGCAGTCTCTTCCTTCCTCAGGGAAAACACAAGAACCGTCATTGACTTGGGCTTCGGAGTCGTAATTGCAGGCCTCAAGCACGGTACAGCCTGTGGCAAGGCAGGAAACGAAATCGCATGAACCATCGTCCTGATTCGCATTCTCATTGAAGTTGCAGGCCTGAGGGCTTGTGCAACCTTCAATGGGGTTGCAACTCCCGTCGTCCACTGTGGCAGTAGAATCGTAGTTGTCTGCAAACTCATTGGTGCACCCTGCACAGCTTGTGTACTCGCATGATCCATCATTCACTTCCGCCGCAGGATCAAAATTGCAGGCATTGGCCAAGGTGCAACCCGAAACGAGACAACTCAGATAGTCGCAAGACCCATCGTTGACGGTCGCGGCTGGGTTGTAGTTGCACGCCAGGGCGTCGCTGCATCCCAAAACCAGGCAGCTTACGAAGTCACAAGAGCCGTCATTCAAGGTGGCGGCAGGGTCATAGTTGCAAGCAATCTCAATGGTACAACCAGGCACATCTGTCTGAGCCACAGCAAATTGAGAACACAAAACGAACAGAGCGGAGAGGAATAAGCGCATGTCGAGTCTTTATATGGAACATTGAAAGATAAGGACGAATGCGGAATTTTCATCGACAAACGCACAAATTTGTCTTTCGAATGCACGATAAGCTCCAACGAAAGTGAGCTCAAAAGGTTTCGGTTGCGGCCATTTTTTGACCCAGCAACCACCCACCCATCCCCTTTTTGCGATAAAAAAAACGAGGGCTGCTGGCCCTCGTTTTTACGGACTTTTCAGCCCTCATGCATCAATAATCCTCATCAAAATCAGACCACCCTTTTGACCCCCCTCCACCTCTGGTTTTCTTCATTTTTGTTTGCCGCGGACCATCCGAATATTTGTCTGGCTTCAGACGTTGGACTTTCTTCTTTCTGGCAGGCTTCTTGTCGGCCCCAAATGACCCACCTCCTTCTAGCCTTGGCCCAGAATCACCCGTGCCTCGACTGTCGGAGCTGCTTCGAGACGATGACTTCGCGTCAGAACTGCCTTGTCTGTTGCCCGGCGCCGGACGTGGTCGACTTCCGCGCTCCTCGGCCTCTTTGACCACCATTCGAAAATTCATGAACTCTTGTCCATTCATCTCCGCAATGGCTCGTTCTCCGCCTTCACGCGTTTCCATTTCCACAAAACCGAAGCACTTGCTTTGGCCTGTCTCTCGGTCGGTTACAATCTTGGCACTGCGCACAGGCCCCATGGCACCAAACCATTCCAACAAATCAGATTCAACCGCATCACGGTTGAGCTTCGCTACAAAAAGTTTCATCGACGGTGTTCAACAAAGATGTGGCAAACTAAAGGAATTCACCTCTAGTTTCGTTGACAAGACGGATACTTTTTTAAATCAACAATCCGAACCAAAGGCTGCCAAAATTTGGAGGATGTCATTCACATTGGTTGCTCCGTCTTCATTCAGATCAGCTTCGCAGTTGGATGTGCAGCCGAAATCAGCGAGCAGCAGCAAGATGTCTGCCACTGTGACCTGACCATCTTGGTTGAGATCCTCGGGACAAGCTGGTGCAATTTCACATGAACCATCATCCACGATTGCTGAAGGGTCGTAATTGTCGGCGTCCGGATTGGTGCAACCGCTGCAAGTGGAGTTGTCTCCTCCACAAACACCGCACTCATCCAAAACTTGGCAAGACCCATCGTCAATCGTGGCACTGGCATCGTAGTTGCAAGCCGCTTCGTCTGTGCAGCCCGCACAACTCGTGAATTCACACGTTCCGTCATCCTCCGTCGATTAGGGGTTGTAATTGCACGCCGCAGGGTCGGTGCAACCGCTGCAAGTGGCATTGTCTCCTCCGCAAACACCGCACTCGTCCAAAGCTTGGCAAGACCCATCGTCAATCGTGGCACTGGCATCGTAATTGCAAGCCGCTTCGTCTGTGCAGCCCGCACAACTCGAAAATTCACACGTTCCGTCATCCTCCGTCGATTCGGGGTTGTAATTGCACGCCGCAGGGTCGGTGCAACCTGAGCAGCTTACAAAGTCGCATGAACCGTCGTCTGTGGTCGCTTGCGGGTTGAAATTACATGCGCCGGCGTCGGTGCACCCTGGGATCTCAATGTCGTCCGATGTGCAAAGGCCATTCAATGTCAACGTCGCGTCGTAGTCCACACCCGCACTCGTGGTCCATCCATTCACCAACGTGAACGACCAAGGTCCCGTGCCAGTCAAACCGGCTCCCGACAAATCCACACTTGCGGTGTATGTCCCTGAGGTCGTCGTCTGCCAAGCTGCTGGCCACACCACGGTGTAGTTGCCAAGATCCGTGCACGCACTTGTCAAGTTATAACCCCCGATCGCGTAGCAGCTGCCATCAGGCAATCCAATTTCAACCATCATGTCAGCGGGCCATGATTGACCACCCCCAGAATTGGAGAAGGTCAACGTCACATCGAGTGAACCGAGCGTCCCAGACGCCCCAGTCAACGCTGGCGTACCGGCTGCAGAAGCAGTCAACCCAGTCTCGACGATGTTCAAGGGGTAGTCGCACGTGGGACAACCTTCCACGGGATCGGGCAACTCACAGAGTCCATCATCCAACGTGGCTAAAGGATTGTAGTTGCAGGCCTCAGGGTCCGTGCAGCCATAACAGCTGAAGTCGCAAGATCCGTCGTCTATGAGTGCGGCAGCGTCGTAGTTGCAGGCAGTCTCGTCGGTGCAACCACTGCAGGTCGTGTTGTCCCCTCCGCAGACACCGCACGTGTCATCAAACAAGCAAGAGCCATCATCCGTAGTGGCTGCAGGATCGTAGTTGCAGGCTTCAGAATTGATGCATCCAAACCCTGAACCGAGGCAAACCTCCGTGGATTCGGTGGCACCAAATTCACCTCCTGCACCAAGGACAGTGCCGCCTGAAGAAATAGTGTATCCCCCTTCACCTTGAGCACAGCACATGCCATCGCCAAAGGAGTCGTTGATGGTCACGGTGTAGCATCCGGGGTCAATGCAGATTTGCTCCAAATATTCCGTCCCAGTAGCGGCGTAAGGTCCTCCTTGCGCGACAATGTTCCCATTGGGGTCGGACACCGTCCACGTAGTCTCACCAGGGTAGTTGTCGGTCAGCAAGCTCAGCGTGAGGTCCTCCCCACCCAAGATGCATGAGCCATCGTCCACAATGGCCGTGGCATCGTAGTTGCAAGCATTGGGATCTGTGCAACCGCTACAAGTGCTGTTGTCACCGCCACACACACCGCACTCGTCGTTAGACAAGCACGAGCCATCGTCAAAGACGGCTGACGCATTGTAGTTGCAAGCTGTGGGATCGGTGCAACCGCCGCATGTGCTGTTGTCTCCACCACACTCCCCACAATCGTCGTTGACCTCACATGACCCATCATCTTGGGTGGCTGTGGGGTCGTAGTTACACGCTGTTGGATCAGTGCAACCTGTACAATCAAAGTCGCAAGACCCGTCGTCAAGCGTGGCATCTACGTCGTAGTTGCACGCCGTGGAATCGGTGCATCCCAAGCCACAATCCTCCACGCCAATCTGCAAGATGTCGGAACCCTGCGCAGCCCCGTCGCCGCTCTGGGCTGTGTCGAGATCTCCCGAAGCTAGGACGTTGCCCGCACCGTCAGTCAAGGTGTATGTCGCGCCGTTCCAACCGTCACCATAGCTGTCCGTCATGTTGAAGGTAAAACACCCATTGGGGATGCATTCCGTCACGGAGCCAGCACCACCGGAGGCAAGCACCGTTCCATTCAAATCCAGGCTCCATCCGATTTCACTGTCCCAGCTTCCGCCGCCAACACTGATGGTCACCTCACTTCCGGTGGTGTTCATGAAGAAGTCGCTCGTCGCGGTGTCGTTTGCCGCGTTTTCATCCGTACCGCCATTGGGGTTGGACACTGTGAAGGAAAACGTGTGGTTGCCATCGGTAGGTGCGATTTCGGCCAAAGTGACGTCTTCACTCTCTGCGTAAGCCAAAGCCCCGGTCCAAGTCAAGGTTCCGATTTCTGTCCCATCCAAGCTGTAGACAACATCCAGTGAGTTCAACGTTTGCTCGCCATTGTTGCGCACGCGGATGACCGGCGTGACGCTTGTGGCACATACACCAGCAGCAGGTGCAAGCACTGTTTGGGCCTGGGCATCAAGCGCAAAATCAGGCACCGCGGGGGTGCAACCTGAAGAGCTGACCAAACTCGCACGGGCCCCGCCAGGCGCAAACAACGCATTCATGCGATCCGATTGCCCTAGGGTGAACAAGTTCATGCAAGCGTCGTCGGAGTAGTCCATGTAGTTCTGGACCATGTCTGTCGTTCCACAGGCGGCGCTTCCCAAAGCGCATCCGTAGTTGGGCCCGTCAGAATCAGGGGTGTCGTCGACAAAATCAGAGGCCCCGCATCCGCCGTCGCCCCAAATGTGACGCAAGTTGAGATAGTGTCCCACTTCGTGGGTGGCGGTGCGTCCAAGGTCAAACGGTGCAGAAGCTGTCCCCGTGTTACCCGTGGCCGTGTAATTGCATACAATGCCATCGGTACTGGCAGGACCACCAGGGAATTGGGCGTACCCCAACAAGCTAGACCCTAGGTCGCATACCCAGAAATTCATGTAGTCCGCCGCTGGCCATGCGTCAGATCCACCCTGAGAGGTGAACTTCATGGCATCGTTGGTGCCAAACGAAGTCACATTGGTGGGCACGCGAAGGATGCCATCGGTTGGATTGCCGTTGGGATCCTGCGAGGCCAAGCAAAACTCAATCTGCGTATCCGCCGCTTGAGACCACACATTGTCTTGATCTACGTTCAATCGACGAAAATCCTCATTCAAAATGTCCAATTGGGACATCACTTGAGCCTCGCTGATGTTCTCTGCGGCCGTGTTATACAGGATGTGAAAGACAACCGGAATGGTCACCACCAACTGTGAACGTTGGGCAGGGTCGGCCTGCACCTGGCGCTGGTACGTTGCGGTTTGCTTTTCGATGAGCGCCATGCGTCGGGCCATCTTGGCATTTTCATGCATCAGCCGATCCAAGTTACCCATGGTGTAACATACGCGCTGGCGAGGTTCTTTCGGAGAAAGCTTGGTTGCGTTCTGGGCAAATGTGGGGGCTGCCGACAACATGGCTACAACCGCAAGCGTGGTGATTTGATGGCTAGTCTTCATGTAGATGTTCAGTACCCGGTCGCGTTAATTTATGAATTTATCCTGTTTATCAGCACATTTGTCGACAAAATGCGTCATCCACCGGGCAATTGATAATGCAACTCAACATTCTCTTCAGCGATGAGGACCATTGCATCGTGTTGAAACCCGCTGGCGTGGCCACACATGGAAGGGGATCGAACACATTGCTTCATGCCTTGAGGCGAGAGGTTGCCAAACGCGATAACCACCTTTGGCAACCTGTCCACCGGTTGGATTTTGGCACCCGGGGACCAGTCTGTGTTGCCAAAACGTCGGATGCCTTGCGTGAACTTCAAGCTGACTGGCACCTTGGCAGAAAGACCTACCACGCCTGGCTGCAAGGCGTGATGTCAACCTCGAGAGGTGCCGTGAACCTGGCCATTGACGGCAAACCATCGAAGACCACATTCAAGTCCTTGGGCTGGAGAACTTGGGGAGTTCACGAACACGCCAGCCTGGTCGAATTCGAATTGCTCACGGGGCGTACCCATCAAATCAGGCGGCACGCCGCGGCATTGGGACACCCCGTGGTGGGCGATTTGGTCTACGGCCATCCTCCCCACTACACGGGCCATGGTTTGCACCTGACCTGCACGCGACTCCAATGGCTACACCCGCACAGCAAGGAGCCCTTGGAGGTTTCCATTGCCCCAGCCAAAAAAATGGTGCGCGCCATACCTGGACAATTCATCTCGAAAGAGACTTCGCCTTGGCTGGAGCGTTTTGTGCCTGGCACACGGTCGTGACCGGGTTGTACCTTCGCACAAATCCTCTCCATGCGTCCCATTCGCGCCTTCATTCGAATCGTCCTTTTCTTGGCTCTGTGTTTGGCAACCATTGTACGCATGATGCTCGGTTTTGCGGTTTTGCGCGCGAGGCAAGCCTCACAACAAGACGTTCGACATTGGACCCACAAGAGGTTTGTACGTTTCGTGAAGCGAGTCCAAGCCGTCATGGGACTTCACGTCACTTGGGAAGGGCAATTCCCCGATGAACCGGCCGTGCTCATGGGCAACCACCGCTCTTACGTGGATGCGGTGCTCTTTCCGGTTGGCTTCCCTGTGGTTTATGTTGGCCGAATTGAGTCCAAATCATGGCCCATCATTGGGTGGGGTGCCACCCTTTTGGGCACCATCTGGGTCGATCGAAAGAGCAAAGACAGCCGACGGGCCACCCGAGCGGCTGTGCGCAACCGCCTGTCTGAAGGCATGGGGATTGTGATTTTTCCAGAAGGCACCACCTTCAAAGGCCCCGAGCTGTTGGAATACCGACCGGGCATGTTTTACACATGCGCCGAAGAAGGGTTTCCCATTGTCCCAGTGGCTCTAGAATACCGTGACCCCAACATTGCTTGGGTCGACAACGCTTGGTTTGTCCCCCACGCGTTCCACCACTTTGGCGCCAAACACATCGACGTCACCGTCCGTGTGGGAAATCCAGTGAACATGAACGACGCCGAAGCCCTTCGCTCTCATGTTCGTTCTTGGACCGAAGCCCAGTGCCTCGAGCTGCGTCGCGCGTTTGACAAAACAACCTGAGGCCACATTCGCCTTTTTGCGAGCGGGCCACGCTTCGCCCTCACGTCATTTGACCATCAAGGGCAGCGTCACCTTCACGTCTCGGATGGATGCCACAACCGTGTAACGACCAGGTGCAAGCGATTGGATGTCCATCACACCAGTCGTCACCATCGTCAACACTTCTGCCCCCAACACATCGTACAAGACCACTTGGGCCCCAGCGTACTGAAGGTCATCCCAAACGAGTGACACCTGCCCTTTTGCCGGATTGGGCATGAGCACAGCGTCAACCTCTTCGAGATCCTCGACACTGGACACATTCAAAATTTGCACGGTCCGGACGGCCTCACCTTCGCAGCCGGTGGCATCTGTTTCGAGCACGTAAACCGCACCAAACATGTCCTCTGTCCCCCACAGCACCGTCACCTCCGTGGTGCCTTGACCCGCGATGATTTCTCCTCCATTCACTGACCAAGAGAGTGTGCTCCCCGCAACCCCGTTGTAGGTGTAGACAAACTCACTGCCCGCAAACGGAAAGACCGAGCCCGAAACGTTGCCCACCCCCATCTCATAGCAAGACCCATCGTCCACATTGGCATCGAGCGTCTCATCGTAGTTGCACGCATCGGGGTCTGTGCAGCCGTAGACAGCGGGAACCCCGACACAGTTGCAATTCTCGTCAAGGGCATCAAACACCGTCTCATCGTCGCCATCGTCGCACAGCTCTCCAGTCATCATGCACGTGCCGTTGTCCATGTTGGCTTCTTCGTCGTAGTTGCACGCATTCTCATCGGTGCACCCAAAAATGGCGGGCAAGCAGAAGTTGTGCTCAATCGAAGAACCAAAATCTGCATTCATCATTTCAAAGAGCACCATGCCCGTGTTGTCGGTGGCCTGATAATCGCCTTCTGAAAAACACTCCCAGAAGAAATCAGGCGTCAATCCGTTGCCGCCTTGGTCAAGCAGCCTGAACGTGTAGCAGTCTTGGACCAAGCATTCTGTGACTTGCACCGTGGCCTCTTCTTCCAAATAGGTTCCAGGCAACACTGAGGCCACCACTTCCCCGCTCTGTAGACTCACGATTTCCCATGAAACTTCCTCAGGTGCACAATCGAGGGTCAACGTGAAATTGAAATCCACACAAGGAAAGTCACATGAACCGTCGTCAATGGTGGCATCGGGATCATAGTTGAAGGCCGTGGGCCCCGTGCATCCTGGGATCAAGGCATCGCATCCTGGAGTGACAATTTCAATGGGAGCGTCGAAAACCGCCGTGTCCACCGTGTACGAAACGGTGTAGGACGTGCCGGGGAGCAGGCCGCTCCAAACGTGAAATTCGTCATTCGTAATGGCCAAAGAATCGCACCCCAACTCACCCGAGGGCGAAGAGATGCAGAGCTCACCCGTGAAGCACAGTGGCGAGCTCATCGTCACCCCCACCTCGATGGTCGTGAGCACAGAATCCATGGCTGCATCGTACACACAAACGGCCTCCGCTTCCATGGCTTCAGGAAGGCATTCAAGCGGCCCACAGTTCGCCATCAACAGGTTCAACGAATTGAACGTATTCAAACGACCGCCTGTCACCGTTTCGCCCACCAGGTTGCTCACCACGTCAACACCCTCGTACAGATGGCCAAGGATGACATCTGCTGTGCCTTGGGGATCCACCAAAGCTTGCCCCATCAAATCGGGGCATGGTGCGCTGTAAAGCAAGGCAATCGCCCCTGCCACGCACGGGCTGGCGAAGGACGTCCCGCTCGTGTTGTTGTAACCCGTTGAACCCGAGGGCAAGTAAACGTTGTCGCCAGGCGCAGCCAAGTCAATGGTGGTCGCACCATATCCCGAGAAAGTCCGCACGTCTTGGTTGTTGGTGGCTGTCACAGAAACCATGTAAGGTGAGCTGCATCCGGTGGGCATGTCGCCCTGGGTGTCGATGTTGTATTGTTGGTTGGCTGTGGCTCCGCAATTCAAAATCCCAGCCTCGCCCAAAGTGTCGTAGAACCCACACCAAATGGGATAGTTTGCGGGGTTGGCCAAATCAATGCCCCACGATGCATTGGTCGCTACGACAAAGGCTCCGCGAGCCCCTTGGCTTTCGTTGAACAGCACGCGCATCTCGTAGGGGTAATCGTACGCAGCGATCACATTGGCTTCAGACAAGCCGCCGAATCCCATGTCCACTTGCATGATTTCGACATCCCAATTCACCCCGACCCCTCCAGAACCGTTGTTGCCCGTGGCACCAATCATCCCGCTGACAGACGTGCCATGTCCGCCTCCGCCGATGTTGTCGTTGTTGTTTTGGGCATGCCATCCGTTGTAGTCGTCCACGAACCCGTTGTTGTCGTCGTCGATGCCGTTGTCTGGAATTTCTTGGTCGTTCACCCAATGGTTATCGATGAGGTCGATGTGGTTGTAGTTCGCGCCTCCACCTTCGAGGACCGCAACCACAATGCGGGTTCCATCGGCCGTTTGGCCTCCTGTGGTGATGTCCCAGGCCAAATCTGAGTCGATGTCGTGGTCGCCGTTCTGCACGTGATGCCACTGCTGGTTCAGGGCCGGGTCATCAGGAAGCGTTTCCCTGGACTGTACTTCGTGGTTGAATTGCGCGGCCACCAAACGGTCGTCTTTCCGCAACGCACGCAGCATGGCCCAGTCGTCTGCAGGTGACGTTGAGGAGGGCAATTCGAACAAATGGATTTGCGCCCTCTGAGAAAGTGTGCGTGCGTAATTCAAACCCAACCCTTCGCCCCATTTTTGGGCGTCCACATCACCTTCAAACCGGACGATGAATTCACCTGGAATTCGGCCCTGTGCGGAGGTGACCGTCGTCAAACAGAATGTTGCGAAGCACAATGCTGCGGCCTTGGAGAGAATGGATTGCATGTGGGAGAGGTTCAATGGATGAACGCGTCAAGATAGGCGGCGTCACTCAATCGAACCTGCATTGAACCACGAGGGTTGCATCGCGAGTCCTTAGAAGGTCGTGTCGAACCTCAACATCACGTGACGCGGTGCCCCCATGATGCCCGGTCGTGTGCTCACCACCCCGTTCGTGAGGTTGTTCACAATGAGCGAGAAACGCTGGCCTTTTGGCGCTTCGTAGATCAAGCGAGCGTCCCATCTTTTGGCTCCATTGGTGAATTGTTCGCGGTAGTTCACCAAACCACCAATCAACTCCTCGAAGTACCAATCCACAGCGTCGATGAACGTTTGGTGGTTCAAGGCAATGCCGGCAGTGAATGGCCCCATGTCCCATTCCACATCGACCTTCAATGCACCCTTGTTGCGATACTTCAACAGCGACCCCGCCGCCACCAAGCTGTCTCTCGTGTCTCCGAACGAATCGAAGAAGTTGCTCACGAACACGCCCAAGCTGTCCTGGGCAGGATCGTTGGTCAAATCACCTGCGTAGTTGTATGTGTAGCCCGCCACAGTCCGAAACGGCACGCCAGCAATTTTGGCGTTGCCTGAAGCGCTGAGCTCAAAACCGGCAATCCGGGTTTGGCCCAAATTGAGAGGTTTGAAGAAGAACATCGGATCCCCTTCAGGGGTGAACAAAATGGCGTTGTTCGAATCCACTTGAGGGAGCAACGTGTACTCAATCATCTCGTCGTAGTTCAACACAAAGGCTGCAGCTTCAAGCAACAAGCTCACCCCTTCCCCTTTGACCTCTTGGACCAGGCCAATTTCCCAATTGTTGCCGGACTCACTGATCAGGTCAACGTTGCCAATGATGTCAATGTTGTCGCCCAAACTGCCTTCCACGTAACGCTCAGCCAATGATGCGAAGCGCAGCGACTCGCCATAGGACATCCTTAAGTTGGTGGTTGGGGACAACTCCCTGTTCAAGCCCAAACGCATAATGGGACCTGAGCTTTCGTCAAAGATGCTCGGAAAAAAGTTGCGTTCCGCCCTGACGCCACCTGCCACCTTCCATCCTCTTTTTGCCCATTCGATTTGAGAAAACGTCGCGGTGTTGAAGGTGAGCAAATTGATGTCCGGGTATAGACTCGAAAACGACTTTTGAATGGAGCCAAAAGCGCCCAATTGAACGGTCACATGTTCGCCAAGCGGACGCATGTAGCGGTACTGCGCCATGGTCAAGTTGCTCGTCATGGTGGGAATGCTGTCCTCGCCATACCTCGACGTTCGATAAACCCGTGTCTTCAGTTGATGGGACCCGCCGTTCAAAGGCATGTAGGTGGCCCAAGCGTCGATGTGTCCATTCACCCAACGGTCTTCACTCGACGTTCCTTCCATGGGCAAAAAGGCACTGGTTGAGAAGTCGTCCCAAAGGATGAACCGACCCATCTGCTGGTACTGCGTTTGAATGCCACCGCCATATTGGAATGTTGGCGAATGGCGGTGACGGAACTTGACGTTGGCTCGCGCACGTTGCTCATGACCGCCAGACAAGAAGGTCTTGTCTGCGAAAAACGACGCACCTCCCACTACATCCACCTTGCCAAAGGCCTGGCGATGCGAAATGTTCATGCCATTGGAAATGGGCGAATAACTGTGGTCCCACCACCGCCAATTGGTGGAATCTGGATCGCTGTAGACCCCATTGAAGAGGCTGACCACCGTTTCAGGTTCCGCACCAGGCCACACCGTCCGCATGTGAATGACCCCGTTGGACGCACCTGAACCGTAGGTGGAGGAAGCCGTGGCTTTGACCACCTCAACTTGTCCGACATGTTCCATCGGCAGGTAGGACCACCAGATTTGGCCCAAATCACCAGACAGCAGTGGCAAATCGTCCAAAAGCAACTGCACTCGACTTCCCACACCGTAGGCGTATCCGCTTCCACCGCGAATGCTCACCTGGTCGTCCATGATGGACACACCCGGCGTTTTGGACACAAGTCCCTTCAAATCGAGCGCATTCCCATTTTCCGCGAGGTACGGCTTCAGCACGGTCACCGGCACCGTTTCCTCTTGGACCGTGGATCCAGTGATGCTCGCCGTCACCACAACGGCATCAAGCGCTTCCGCTTGGGGGACGAGCTTCACCACGCCACCGTTCTTCTCGATGGCTTGGCACGACTTCTTCACTGTTTCGTACCCCACAAAACTGAATGTGGCCCAGCACGCATTTGGACATTGCGTCTCGGCAATGAGGTTGGGAAATGTCCCATCCACGGAGGTGGCGAGTGCGCTGTTGTCGGAAGGCGAACCTTCGCAGCCAAATTGGACGGTCACACCTGGCAAAGGAGAACCGGAGGTGGTTTGGGCGGATGAGGATGCATCCAGGACAACCCAAGCAGTGCCTTGTTGAGCCCATGAAGAGAGGCTCGACATGCACAAGGTGACCAGAAACGCCCAAGCGACTTGGCTTTGAGATGAAGTCATGATGCAAAATGCATTGAAATCAGTGCATTGAGATCATCGTGCAACACGAATTGTTCACGCCCAACAGATTCTTTCTCACTTTCGCACCATGAGAAGAACGATGTGGACCTTGAGCGTGATCGCGGCATGCGCGGGTTGCGGAACCGCGGATTCTGAATGGGCGCAATGGGAAGTGCCATGCCGCGTGCGAACGCTTGACGTGAAGTCTGAGGGACACATCCGGTATGCAGGATCTGACGGCTGGGTCGGCCAAACTCAAGACGGCGGAGCGCACTGGACCCAGCAACAATGGATGGCGCCCGACAGCACAACGCCCTCCTTCCGCGCGTCTTCCTTCTCCGGAAAACATTGGTTCGCTGCCGGCATTGCTTCGCCAGCATGGATTGCACGCGCAAAGGACTCTGCGATGCATCCCGAATGGGTTCACCACGACACCAGCGCTGCTGTGTTCTTGGATGCCATGGCGTGGTGGGATGCAGACGAAGGGTTGGTGTTTGGGGATCCCGTGAACGGTTGTTTGACCTTGCTCGTCACTCGCGACGGAGGCCAAACTTGGACCCAAACCCCATACAATGACACCCTCCAACCTTTGGAGGGTGAGGCCGGATTTGCAGCTTCGAATGGCAACATTTGCATTCAAGGGGACACCGCATGGGTGTTCACCGGAGGACGCACTTCACGGTGCTTTCGGAGCACCGATCGCGGTCACTCGTGGACGGTGACCTCCCTTCCCATACGCCAAGGTGGAACGATGACCGGCGTGTTCAGTGCCTCGTTTGCCGACGCGCAACATGGTCTGGCCATGGGTGGAAATTGGGAAGACCCTGAAAACAACCGTGGCAACCTGATCTCGACCGCGGATGGCGGCACTTCATGGTCGTCGATTGCGGAGGGCACGGGGCCAGGTTACCGTTCGTGCATCATCCACCACCCCCAACAGCGCAATGAAGTCGTCTGTGTTGGCAACCTCGGGATTGACGTGAGCATGGACGGCGGCAACCGCTGGACACATGTGAGTGACAGCAGTCAATACGTCGCCCGATTTTCTCCAGATGGCCGTACCTTGTGGATGGCGGGAAACCGGCATGTCACTCGGTGCGAATGGCACGTGCTGACTGCTGCGCACGACTTCAACCATGGCGACGATTGACCAGAACCCAGAACACCTTGACGCACTCGCAAAGGAAGTGAGTCGCGTCTCAGGCCTGGACGTCACGTGCACGAGAGATTGTGAGGTGTTGGGCGATGAGTTGCGTGCATTTGATGGACGGTTTGCGGTGAGCACTTCAACACTCCGCAGGTTTTTTGGGCTGATCCCCAAAAAGGGGAACTATTCCACCAACACCTTGAACACCTTGGCCCGATATGTCGGTTACGCGTCGTTCAGAGCTTGGAGTCAACGGCAGCAGTCTGAGGGGCCGATCCCAAACGACCAAGAGCGTTCTTTCGGACCGATCGCAGAATCAGCCCAAGAGAAATCGCCACGCATGTGGTCTAACCAAGAAGCGCAGGCTCAAGTTGAGCGGTTTGTCAAACGGTTTGGTGACCCCAAGGACTTTCAGCTGACGACGCGCGAGTTTCGGAGGCTCAAAGAAGCCGTGTTCACCATCTACGAACGTGGCACGATGGACATGGGTCTGTGGCTCAAGGGGACTGAAAACCCCCATCTGGTTCGTTTCATCGTGGAGCAATTTCCACCTCTGGACTTCTTGGCCTCCTTTGGCCAAACCATGGTCGACTCTTACGCCGAACAAGCAACCTCACCAGGTGAAATTGTCTTTGCCCAAAGCCTTAGAGCTGCGGGGCTCGTGGCGCAGGATGCCCCATGGAATCGTGTACTTGGGGCATTCCCGAGAATCCATCAACTCAACCCCGGCGTTCATCCACTCGTTCAATCTCGACAACTGGGCATTGCCATGCTCGCACAAAGCGAAGGACATGGTCTGGATCCAGGGGAAGTGTCTGCCGCTGACCTTGCCATGGAAGGCCTTCTCAACGAGCGTAAGCTCTGGCCTCGCTGGGCGAATCAAAGCTGCTACTTCGCATTCAACCTGGCAGATTGGGCCATTCTTAGCGGTGAACATCACGTTGTCCGTGCGATCAGTCAGAACATCGAGGAATTTCAGTCTTCACAAGATTGGTACAACCGAGACTCAGATTTGGACACCATTTTGAATCTCCGCCAAGCATGGAATTGGATCGCCTTGGGCCAAAAGCCAAAGGCAACCGAACTTCTGCAAAGCCTTGACTGGTGGTCGTTTGAGTCCATGGAAACGAGAACGCTCTCAATGTGGTACCACAGTGCGAAGTGGGTGCTCAACATCGAACCGATGGAAGTCTGCAAGGCGAACATGGAACAAGCTGCATCCGTCACCCAGTACCACGGCTTGAAGCGGCGCATCTTGGGGCTGGTGGAACAACACCTCTGACACAAAAAAAGACCTGGCTGGCCAAGTCTTCCTTTCAAACGAACTTTTGGTTCAGGTGCCCCCTCTCCGAGGCTGCGAACAAATGTTTCGCATTTCTTAGCCCTATCATAATCTTGAACAAAAAAGAACACAAAAGAACTGATGTGACCTCAATGCTCATGAAAAAAGGTCTCTCGCGCAAAGCGGAAACGTTCCCGATACACCCCTTTCTCCGTGCGCTTGCCCGCTGAGACCACCATGCACACCTCAGCTTTCCGGGGAAGTGACAAAATGCGTTTGACCCTTTTGCTGTCCATCCCTTCCATCGGACAAGTGTCGTAGCCCTCTGCCCTCATCGCAAGCATGAAGTGAGCTGCCGACAGAGCCGTGCTCTTGTGCGCCCAAACCCGCATGTCGCCCCAACCGATCGGTTCCCGTGGCGTGGCCTTGCTCAACCCACGAATGGGAAACCAAACCCTCTTGACCCACGCAAACGCACCTTGGGTGTAGGCAATGCGCGTGATCTTGGTGAAATACTGGTACACCCGTTCTGGCATGTTGCCACGGCGGTCGAATTCCTGAAGGGTCCAAGCATTGTTGCGCTTCCACAAATCAGGCCTTGCCACGAACACAAACAACTCGGGAGCCGTCGCAGCCGCAGGCTGTCCGAGACACGCTTCAACAAGCAGGCTCTTCTTTCGATCGTCCTTCACTCTGTAAAGCTCCCAGCATTGCAAATTGGACGAATTCGGAGCTTTCTGTGCCGCGTCGACCACGCGCGCAATCACGTCATCAGGCACTTCATCTTTTGCGTAAATGCGCGTGCTTCGCCTCGAATCGACCACATCGTAAAACGCCTGCGTATCCAGCTCGGGCATCTCAGCCGCAGGCGCTTGTTCGGTTCCGATTGACGAGAACATTTTGACCTTCACCATGGTACAAAGGTCGAGCTCAAAGGGCGCCGGAAGGCCCCTTTGTGGGTCATTCTCATGAAAGTTGCTCCAAAATCACCGAAGGCTGGCTCTGGTCGCCGTCCCAATGCAGGCTCCGCAAAAACCGAGATTCAGCGCGCTCCCAACCCTGCTCTGAGGCGGCATGGATCAGGGCGATATCCTTTCCTGCCTGAAAACGTGTTCCCACTTGCGGCAGGCCACTGAGACCCACTGCGGGATCGATGACGGCATCAGGAATGGTCCTTCCCCCGCCGAGTTCAACCACGGTCATGCCCACTTGTCTGACGTCGTATCCCGTCAACGTCCCTGAGCGCGGTGCACGCACAGGTTTGACAATCGGGGCTTGCGCCAAAACCTTTTCAGGGTCGTCGGTCACCCTGGGGTCGCCGCCCATCGCTTCGATTTGCTCAGCCCAGATTTCTAGGGCACGGCCGTTGTCCCGAACATTCTCCAGAATCTGACGCGCTTCCTCTGTCGTCGTGCATTGGTCGGCTTGAACAAGCAATCGAGCGCCCAGGGCAAGGACCACTTCGTCAAGACGAGGATGACGTGACGCCGGGTCTCGGAAATAGTCTACGGCTTCTTTGACCTCAAGGGCGTTTCCAGCCGACCAAGCCAATGGCACGGACATGTCGGTCAACAGCGCTGAAGTTTTCATGCCCGCACCGTTGCCCACTGCCACCATGCTCTCTGCCAGCTGGCGCGCCAAGGCCACGTTTTGAAGCACCGCGCCATTGCCGCACTTCACATCCAAAACCAGATGTTCCAGTCCTGCGGCAAGTTTCTTGGACACAATGGAGGCCGTGATCAAACCGAGGTGTTCGACCGTCGCTGTGACGTCGCGTGTCGCGTACATCCTTCGGTCGGCTGGGGCAAGCTCTTCCGTTTGACGCACAATGGAAAATCCATGCGTCTCGACCACCTTTTGGAAATGCGCAATGGTGACGCCCGTTTGGTACCCTGGAATGGCCTCCAGCTTGTCAATCGTCCCTCCCGTATGGGCCAAACCACGTCCCGCAATCATCGGCATATGAACGCCACATGCCGCGAGCATGGGTGCCAGCATGAGCGACACCGTGTCTCCCACCCCGCCAGTGCTGTGTTTGTCCAGGATGGGTCCGCGCAATCTGCTTCGATCCCACTGAAGAACCTTCCCAGAATCCCGCACAGCGAGCGTCAAAGCAACGCGTTCGTCGACGTTCAAATCTTGGAAAAAGACCGCCATCGAAAACGCCGCGATTTGGGCCTCTGACACGGCCCCTGACGTGATCCCCTGCACAAAAGCCTCAATTTCCTCCATCGACAGCACTTGGCCATCTCGCTTTTTGCGAATCCATTCTTGGGGCAGCCCCACATGTTTGGCGCCAGAACTGCTCATCCCATCGCCACAAACAATCCGGCAATGGTGCCCGACATCAAGTTGGACAACGTCCCAGCCATGACCGCCAACAGCCCCATTCTGGCAATGTCCTTGCGGCGTGACGGTGCCATGCCTCCCAACCCACCGAGCAGGATGGCGATGGAACTGAGGTTGGCGAAGCCGCACAGCGCAAACGAGACGATGGCCTTTGTTTTGGGGGACAGGACCACTTCAGCTCCCTCGGCGAGGTATGGTGCAAAATTCAAGTAGGCCACAAATTCATTGACGACCAACTTTTGGCCGATGAAGGAACCTGCTGTGACCGCCTCAGCCCATGGAACGCCCAACAAAAATGCAAGCGGGCTGAACAGCCACCCCAGCAACAATTCGAGGGTCAGTTCTGGCATGCCAAACCATCCACCCACGCCTCCCAACACACCATTGACCACAGCAATCAAGGCCACAAATGCCAGCAACATCGCGCCGACATTCAGTGCCAACAACAATCCGGACGATGCCCCGTTGGCCGCAGCGTCGATCACGTTGACTGGGGCGTCCTCGTCATCCACCTCCGGCAACTCCTTCAACGGCGTTTCTGTTTCTGGCATGAGGATTTTGGCGAACAGCAATCCCCCTGGCGCTGACATGAAACACGCTGCGATGAGGTACTCAACAGGAACCCCTATCAGGGCGTAGCCCGCCAACGCTGAGCCTGCCACTGACGCCAAGCCACCGACCATCACCGCAAACAACTCCGATTGCGTCATGGTTGCGATGAAAGGCTTCACCACGAGGGGCGCCTCTGTTTGGCCCACAAAAATGTTGGCTGTGGCACTCATGGACTCCGCGCGCGAGGTGCCCAACACCTTCTGAAGCGCACCTCCAATGATCCGGATGATCCACTTCATGATTCCAATGTGATAGAGCACCGCGATCAAGGAGGCAAAGAAGATGATGATCGGCAGCACCTTCAGCGCAAACGTGAAGCCAATGCCCTCCGCCACCAAACCGCCAAACAAAAACCCGATGCCCGCATCGCCGTATGAAAGGAGTTGATTCACCCCTTCTGTCATGGAGGCCAACAACTGCTGCCCCCAAGAAACCTTGAGCACGAACGCCCCAAGGCCAAATTGAATGGCAAAAGCCCCTGCAACCGTGCGCCACGAAATGGCCTGGCGATTCCTTGAAAACGCATAGGCCATGCCCAAAAGCACGCCCATGCCCACAATGCTCATCAACATGTCGGCAAGCTAACTCGGAATTCGTATCTTCCATTGGCGCGGTAGAAATGGCTCCGCAGTCCCTTCAATCTCTTTTGAATCATGTGCTCAATCACTGCACTGCTTGGTCTCACGCAAAGCACCGAAGGACATCGCGACGCGGTGCTCAGGGCGTCGTCACGACAACATCACCGTGGACCCGATTGGTCTGGGGTGGTGCAAACGGACCATGCTGTTCTTGCTCATGAGCGACTGGCCATCGTCGACGTCGCAAGCGGATCACAACCCCTTCGAGACCCTGAAAACGGAAACCTGTTGGCGGTCAATGGAGAAATCTACAACCACCGTGCGCTGAAGAAAGGGGCATTGAAAGATTGCTCGTTCACCACAGCCTCCGATTGTGAGGTCATCCTGCCTTTGTATGCCAAACACGGGGCCGACTTGGTGGATCACCTAGAAGGCATGTACGCCTTCGTTCTGCACGAACCAGAATCGGGAAAATGGTTGGTGGGGAGAGACCCGATTGGCATCATCCCGCTTTACTACGGCAGAGATGGAGACGGCCATACTTGGATTGCTTCGGAAATGAAGGCGATTGAAGACGTCTGCCTGGAAGTCCAGCCGTTTCCTCCAGGACACACGATGTCTGATGCAGACATGGGTCCGGTGAAACGATACGAGCGCGATTGGATGGACTGGCACACCTTGCCCCAAAACCCCTACCGCCCCGAAGAACTTCACAACCAATTGGACCGAGCCGTTCAATCGCATTTGATGGGCGACGTGCCTTACGGCTTGCTCATTTCCGGTGGGCTCGACTCGTCTGTGGTGGCGGCCTTGGCCATGCGGCATGCCCAACAAAGGGTGGACGACGACAACGCTTCCCAAGCGTGGTGGCCGAACGTGCACAGCTTCGCCATTGGGCTCGAGGGCAGTCCCGACCTCGCTGCCGCGGAAGAGGTGGCAGAATTCATCGGGACCACACACCACGGCTTAACGTACACGATCCAAGAGGGTATCGACGCCCTGAGCGACGTCATCAAACACATCGAGACCTACGACGTCACCACCATCCGCGCGTCCACCCCCATGTACTTGATGGCGCGACGCATTCGAACCATGGGCATCAAGATGGTGCTCAGCGGCGAGGGAGCTGATGAATTGTTTGGAGGGTACCTCTACTTCCACCTGGCACCTGATGCCAAAGAGTTCCATGAGGAGACCGTGCGCAAAGTGCTGGACCTGCACAAATACGATTGTGCACGCGCCAACAAGAGCATGATGGCTTGGGGCATCGAAGCGCGGGTGCCCTTCCTTGACACCACCTTCATCGACTACGCCATGCGACTGGATCCCAACGTGAAAATGGCAGGTGATGGGAAACTTGAAAAGGAACCGATTCGCAAGGCATTTGAGGGGCTCCTTCCTGAGCGGATTTTGCGACGTCAGAAAGAACAATTTTCCGATGGCGTGGGATACATGTGGATTGACACGCTGAAAGCCCAGGCCGAGGCTCGCGTGTCAGACCAAGATTTGGCCCAAGCCGCGTCACGCTTCCCCATCAATCCACCAACCACCAAAGAGGGATACTGGTACCGTGACATGTTCGAATCCCATTTCCCATCGGCGTCGGCGGCCTCCACGGTGCCCGGAGGAAAATCCGTGGCGTGCAGCACCGAAAAGGCCTTGGAGTGGGACATTCGACTCCAAAACGTGGTCGACCCATCTGGACGGGCAGTCACCGATGTGCACACCGATGGCTACTACGCGCCTGAAGCGGCACAACCTTGATCAGTCGCCGTCGGAAGGCTCGTTCGAAACACCAAGTCCCTTCGCCTCAAAAGCGAAAGGCATGAGGTTGACGGCACTTTCTGAAATCATGACGGCTTCGTCTCTGACCTGCAGCAGCACCCTCATGGCTCGGCCCTGACGGCGTTCGGCTTCCACCAAGACTTGACGACACCCGCCGCATGGCATAAATGCATCTGAGATGGCATTGGCGGATGGCGAAACAATCGCCAGGGCGGTCATCACGGCCCCGGGGTACTGGGCCCCAGCCGCAAACATGGCTACCCGCTCGCCGCACATCCCGGAAGGGTACGCCATGTTTTCTTGGTTGCTGCCCAAGACCACAGTGCCATCTTCTAACCTGACGGCCCCACCCACGTGAAATTGGCTGTACGGCGCATAGGCATTGGCCGCTGCTTCATGGGCCTTGTTCAGCAACTCACGGTCTTCGAGAGGCAAGTCCTGAGGGGACCACACCTGCAGGGTGCTCTTCCACGCTCTGATTTGGGGTTCTGCCATGGGCAGAAGTTACAGACATTCAGAGCCAAACGCAGAGAGCAGAACCAGAACATCGTCTACCGTCACAAAACCGTCGCCGGTGATGTCGGCAGAGCAGTTCGCCGTACACCCGAAATCCGCCAACACAAGCAGCACGTCACCGACCTCCACGGTATTGTTGTCGTTCAAGTCTTCAATGCACTGCGAAGTGCCGTCGCAATTGAATCCAGGATCTGGGTAGAAGCACGCACCTGGGTCGGTGGCTGCTGCGTCGTAGTTGCATGCGGTGTCGTCCTGACAACCTTCCACTTCAAGCTGGTCGCAAACACCATCCCCATCGCTATCCAAATTGCATTCCCCTGCGCAGTTGTAGTACTGCACGGGGAAAGTGCAAGAGCCGTCGTCCACATTGGCGGAAGCGTTGTAGTTGCACGCCGCGGCATTGGTGCAACCTGCAATGCTGTCAATGCAGGAGCCATCGTCTTCTGTGGCTTGTGGGTTGTAGTTGACAGCCGTGGGGTCTGTACACCCTGGAATGGACGGCGAATCCAAGCAGAATTCCGCAGTGGTTATCGCGCCGAATTCCCCTCCCGAGGCGAGGACATTGCCTCCAGATGTCAATTCGAAGGATCCTTGACCGTACGAACAACAAATGCCGTCTCCGTAACTGTCGTTGACCGTCAACGTGTAACAGCCATAGGGCAAGCACGTGGTCTCAGAGTAGGATGTCCCAGAAGTGGCATAGGGGCCTCCTGACCAAACGGTTTCACCGCCAGCGTCGGTGACCGTCCATGTGGTCTCACCTGGGTAGTTGTCCGTCAGGACAGTCATCGTGACGTCACCGCCTGATGTGGTTTCAAATGACGTGGTGTAGTCGTTGTTGGAGAGGTTCTCATCCGTTGCCCCGGTCAATTGCACCGACGCGTTGGCCACGTGAGCACCATCAGCGAGGGCCACACAGGCACCCGCATCGCAGAACTCGACGTCCACACTTTCTCCGCTGCCGATCGTGCCTGTCCAGTTCACCACCAACGGCGTGCCCCCGTCGATTTCGAGGGTCACGGTGAACGCATTGACCACTTGCTGCCCCAAATTGAACACCGTCACCTGGGGATTGAGGACGCTTTCACAGATGCCAGGGTTCAACCCTTGCGCTGAAGCAATGGCCAAATCGTAATCGATGTCTCCAGCGCCTGGCGTGATGCTGAAATTCGCATTGCTGATGTCGAAGAAGACGTTGTTGCTGGCCTTCACCTTGATCCTGGCTTGAGACGTCGTCACGTTGGGCACAAGCACGGACGCACTTCCGTCGTTGGGCGTGCCAGCGACAAGCAATGTCGGGAACGTGTACCCCCCATCTGTACTGAGAAAAATGTCGACTGAAGTGCAGTTGACGCCATTGCCATTGGTCCCTGCGACGTCCCAGCTCACAGGCAATTGGGTGTTGCCCACCACCGTTCCACCGCCGTTGGGCGCCTGAACCAAAAACGGACCGGCATTGGCCGTGACGTTCAAGGTTTTAAGGTCATCAGCAAATCCACCTCCCCCAGCGCGGTTGTCGCGAATGGAGCACTTGAATTGAAGACCGCGCGTGTAGGTGGGCAGGTGTTCGCCGATGGTCGTCGTGTTGTTGACCAAATCTTGAAGGCGTGGAAAGGTTCGCGTAGGCGATGTGGTCGAAGAGAACGACCTGAAAATGGGCTGGTTGCCCGAAGGGTTGGTGAGGTTGTTGTCTCCTGACGCTGTGGAAGGACCCAAATCGTATTGCTCCCAATTGTAGGTCACCGCGTCGCCATCCGGATCTGAACCCGTGGCCGTCAATTCGAAGGGAGTTGAAATCGGAATGGTCAATCCATCAACACCCCCACTCACCGTTGGAATGCCGTTGCCGGTGGCAGAAGTGGACGCACACGTGTTGCCGTTGCCGTTGACCGTGAACGCCACCATCTCGTTGATGCTGTGGTTGTGGAAATGGTCGTCAGAATTGCTCTGCAAGTTGGGCGCGCAAATGCCTGCATAGCCCATGATGGTTGAGGCTGAACCTGGCTCATAGGCCGCTGAGGACGCCCGGTTGCAGCTGTTGTTTTGGGTGTGGTTGCCGCCATATTGGTGCCCCATTTCATGCGCAACGTAGTCCACATCAAAGGGGTCACCCACAGGCGCACCTTGTCCTGTGACCCCGCCGGCCTTGCTGCTTCCGCATGGCGATTGCAAGTAGGCCACACCACCTCCACCGGTGGAATACACGTGCCCGATGTCATAATTGGAAGAACCAATGACGCTGTTGCATGTGTTGATGTTTTGAGAGAGCATGGAGCCCCCGTTGCTGTTGGTGTAAGGGTCGTTGCTGCCATTCAGGAAGATCAATTGATCGTTGTTGGGCACCAGCTCCATCGTGAGACAGACGTCACGCTCAAACAGACCATTGACACGCGCCATGGAGGTGTTCATCGCCGCGAGTACACTGGAAACTGTGCCGCCATGGAATTGGGCATATTCCCCTGTGCAGGCCAACGCCAAACGGTACGTGCGAAGGTTTGCCCCGTTGTCCACCCTGTTTTGTGGCATGATCGACCCTCCCATCATTTTGACCTGCTTGCCGCCTTCAACATCCTTAGTCACAGTACTGGGCTTTGAACCGGGAACCTCCAAGGCCATGCATCCAGACATCTGCTTGGACGTGCTCGCATAAAAGTCTGAACGGGTGTACACAATCACTGTTTCTCGGTCGTTGGGGCGATAAGGGTCGATGTACACCGTTTCGCCTTCCGCCAAAATCATGGCATGGAACCCTTGCGGGGTCAAATCGAAACGCCCCGTGAATTCTGGGTGGGTCACCCCCTGCCCTGCAAACACTTGAATTTCAGGAAACTTCCGAGCCAAAGCTGGCGCCATGATGGGACTGTTCACCACCGTAAATTCCTCCATGGTGCCGTCAGGCATTGGAAGGGTCAAGGTGAGGGAAGAATTCCGTGCCTCGGTGGCTGCGCCTTGAGGAGCGCGCGACAACCATTGCTCCAAGGATTGCACATCCAGGTTGTAAGCCTTGAACTGTGAAACCTCGATGGTGGGATAATCTGACCTGCGACCTGTGTTCTCAGACCAAAACGATCCCTGCGCGAAAGCCGTGAGAGAAGTCAGGAAGATGGCAGAGAGCGCCGCAAGGCGTTTTGGGGAGAGTATAGTATGGTTCATCACAACAGTTTTGATTCAATTCAACGACTCAACAGAGAATCAGCTTCGCTTCGGCTCTGCGAAGACGGCGGTGTATTCCTTCAGCAGCTCAAGTTGCTCTCGAGCTGGCCCTGGAAGACTCAGAGCCCATCGCTGAAACTCTGCACCAAAGGCCCTTCTGAATTCCGGCGGCTCCTGCATCACCTGCTGGTTGAGGCGCTGCAAATTCTTCCGAACATCGCGCAACAGCCGCTCATGCACAACCAGCAGCCGCTGACGGGCAGTCCAGTTGCCAAATCGCCATGCCACAGAATGCTGGGTCGCCGCTGTCATCAATTCTTCCTGCAACCGTCGCAAGAACTTGTGGTATTTGCCGTTGGGTTCATTCATGACCTTCTCTATCATCGACGGGCGGGCAAACTCGACGTTGCCTCCAAAAGAACCTTTTCTGCTGGTTTCCTGTTCTTGAAAGTATCAGAGATTCTTGCGTTCTTGTCGCTGTACCACAGAAGATACGAAACAAATGTTGCCCTCCGCCCAAAGCTCCGTCTTGACCATCACATGTATGTTATTGTTGGGTTTGTTGGGGTGCACCTACGAGGTGGACATGCCACCGGGTCCTTGTGAGACCACAACGGCCATCTCCTTTGCAGGGGACATCCTTCCTCTACTGGACAACCATTGCAACGGATGCCATTCGGGAGGTGCTCCAAGTGCGGGTTTAGATTTGACTGCCCACTCCACTGTGGCTCAAAGTGCATTGGAGGGAAGTTTGCTGGAGCGATTGCGGTTGCCGGCAACCAACATTCGCATGATGCCCCTGGGTGGACAGCCATTGCCTGAATGCGACATCGTCTTGTTTGAATCTTGGGCCTCCGCAGGTGCGCCACAAAACTGACCTTCCGAATGAATCAGCGCAACACCCTTCTCTTTGTCGCCTTGAACCTTTGCCTTGGCATTTCAGCATTGAGTCAGCAATTCATGACCCGCGAAGGACACGTTCATTTTTTCTCCTCAACGCCAATTGAAGACATCGAGGCTGACAACCATCAGATGAGTGGGTTGTTGGATGCTGCCACGGGGGAATTCGCCTTTCAAATCCAAATGCGCGGATTTCACTTCGAGAAGGCCTTGATGGAGGAACACTTCAACGAGAGCTATGTCGAGTCGGATAAGCACCCTAAAGCGACGTTTTTGGGCCAAATCCAAGACTGGAGCGATGCGTTGTCTGACGGAACGTCTCGAAAGGTTGTGGCCAAAGGATCGTTCAACATTCACGGAGTAGAGCAACCCGCGGACATTTCTGGAGAACTGCAATGGACCGGGGAGTCGTGGGCGCTTTCCGCCCAGTTTGACGTCTCCTTGGAAGCCCACAACATCCTAATCCCTGCCGTCGTCAAAGACAACATCTCCCCTGTCATCGCCGTGGACGTCCACGCAACCTTGAATCCACGATGACACTCCATCAACTCACATTCAGCGCATGTCTCCTGTTGGCGATGCAATCGCTCTCCGCGCAAGGCCTGTTGGACGCCCTCAACGAAGGTGTCGACGAACCCACCGTGCCCGTGTCTGCCACCTTCAAAGACACCCGCATTGTCAACGTTCAGAGCAACGAGACACCGGCTGAAGGCGTGCTTCACTTTGTGATCGCGCACAGATTTGGGACCTTGAGCTCAGGCATTTACGATTTGTGGGGCTTGGACAACGCCCAAATGAGAATGGCCCTCGACTACGGCATCACCGATCGGCTGGCCGTCGGCGTGGCGCGCAACACCTACCAGAAAACGCTCGAAGCCAACGTCAAAACGCGCTTGTTGCGACAAAGCACGGGCCCGGAAGCGTTTCCGATCAGTGTGACTTGGTACAGTGTGGCGATGGCAAATGGACTTCGTGTCAGCGAGGAAGACCAGCCCTACCCCGTTTCTCGAAGATTGAGCTACGTGCATCAGGCAGTGGTGGCGCGTAAGATGTCCGAGAAACTGAGCCTTGCCCTTGTGCCGTCGTTCGTGCACCGCAACTTCGTCGAGGAAAGCAACGATGCCCATGATCTCTTCTTGATGGGCGTGGGCGGCCGGTACAAACTTGGACCCCGTTTCAGCGTCAATGGAGAGTACCATCACTTCTTGACGCAAACGTTTGGGGACGCCTTTTCACCGAGTCTCTCCCTCGGTGTGGACATTGAAACCGGAGGTCACGTGTTCCAGCTTCACATCACGAATGCACGAGGCATGTTCGAGCGGTCGTTCCTCGCAGAACCCGCCGGAAGTTGGGCCGACGGAGACGTGTATTTTGGGTTCAACTTGAGCCGTGTTTTCACCGTCAAATCCTGAGGCCCTACCTTTGCAGCACGCGGAACGTGATTCCCGCGTGCGTGTTTCACCGCGGTCGGCACGCCCCCTTTGAAGTTTGCACGAGGCAGAACGAAGGCTTGACAGATCCGGTGCGTAAGCCACAACGTTTGATTCGTGGCATCATCCTTTTCTCATGAAATTTTCTGACATGGGCCTGCACCCTCGGGTGCTCGAAGCCCTGATTCCGCTCGGTTACGAGCACCCCACTCCCATTCAAGAACAAGCCATCCCTCACGTGCTCAACGGACGAGATGTGATGGGCATCGCCCAGACGGGCACTGGAAAAACCGCGGCGTTTTCCCTGCCGTTGGTTCATCATCTCGCCTACAACATGATGCACGGGCTTGCTGTGCCTCGTGTGTTGGTGCTGACACCCACACGCGAGCTGGCTGCCCAAATCGACGACAACGTCAAGGCCTACGCCAAGAACGTCAAGGTGCGGACGGCATTGATTTTTGGCGGCGTGAGCCAGCACAAACAAGTGGCACAAATCCGAAAGGGCGCCGATGTGTTGGTGGCCACCCCTGGTCGTTTGCTGGACCTGTGCAACCAGGGATTGTTGTCGCTGGAGTGGATTGAGTTTTTGGTCTTGGACGAGGCAGACACCATGCTCGACATGGGCTTCATCCACGACATCAAACGCGTCATTGCGATGCTTCCTGAAAAGCGACAAAGTCTGTTTTTCAGCGCGACCATGCCAGACAGCATTGTGAAGCTCTCCCAAACGATCCTCAAGGATCCAATTCGGGTTGAAGTCGCGCGCGTCAGCAGTGCCGCAGAGACTGTCGACCAACGCATGATGTTTGTCAGCCAAGGGGCAAAACGCGATTTGCTCGTGCAGATCCTGAACCGCCCGGAAGTCGAAACCGCCTTGGTGTTCACCCGCACCAAGTACGGCGCCGACAAGGTGGTCCGTTACCTCAAGAAGAACGACATCCGAGGAGAAGCCATCCACGGGAACAAGAGTCAACCGCAGCGCGAAAAAGCCATGAACGCCTTTCGCAAAGGCAAAATTCGCGTGCTTGTCGCCACGGACATCGCAGCCCGCGGCATTGACGTGGAAGGCGTCAGCCACGTGATCAATTTTGAAATTCCCAACATCAGTGAGACCTACGTGCACCGCATCGGTCGCACAGGGAGGGCAGGACGCCAAGGTGTGGCCATCTCCATGGTGAATGAGGGCGATGAACGCAACCACATGCGAGACATTGTTCGGCTCATCAAAAGGGACATCCCTTTGGACACGGATCACCAATGGCACTTGGATTTGCCTCAAATCAAGGCCAATTCCAAGACGCACAAGGTGGCCAAAGAAGGAGACAAAGACGCCCAACCAAACCAAGGGCGCCGGTCCAAAGGACGTGGTGGCAATCGTCATCGCGGCGGCCAAGGCCCCAACGCCCAGCGGAAATCGAAGGATTCGAATGCCAATCAACCACACCGCTCCAACTCGGGCGGATCTCACGACGGTGGCGCTTCACAATCGCGTTCCAGAGGTAACCGCAGATGGAAGAAAAGGCCCAAATTCAAGGGGCCCAAACCACAAGGATCCTAAACGGTTTCTTGTTGGAGCGCTGCCAATTGTTTGCTCAAGTAGCGAGCGAGCGGGGCAGTTTTCGCGGTTTGGCCTCGGTCTCGCCACACCTCGGTGACTTCTGAACCCAGCTTCAAGCCTGAGGCGTGAAGCAACAGCACCCCCACGTGCACCATGGCCACAGGCATGGTGTCGTCCGCGCACAGCCCCAATCCAAGGTCATACAGCTCTTCTCCCATGGCATGCAGTTCCTGTTGTGGGGCTTCAAGGAGCGCCTTGAGCAATTCTCGATGGACGCTCGCGTCTGAGCTGGCGTCCACCGCATCCAAAATGGACCTGGCCTGGCCTTCAGTGCATTTTGCATCCAACAAAGCGGCGTGCCGCAGAACCCAGGCCGCCTTCCGAGGAACTGTGCCTCCATCGGGTCGAGACGAAATGTGAATCAAGTCCAGCACCCACTCTGGATGCGCGGTGGTTTCCTGGGCGAAGGCTTTGGCCTCCGTGGCCGGAAGGCCCGTGAACAACCTGGCCTCGGGGAAACTCATTCGTAACGCGGCTGGTTCCAAACTTTGATTGCATCGTCTTCGGTCACACCTTCAAGGATTTCCGTCATCATGCCATCGCTGAGTCCCACCGTCACAAATCTCTGTTCATAGACGTCTTCACCAACCAGCACATCCACAAAGGGCTTCCTGCCTTCGTACTGGATGAGGCGTTCGCTGACCGCCAACACTTGCGTTCGTTCGTCGAGGACGACGTCTGCTGTGGCCGAATACCCCGCCCGCAAAAACTGTCCCGCTTCCAACAACACAGCCGCCTTGATTTCAAATTGAATGGCACCTCCTTCGGCAATGCCCTTGGGGGCGATGTGCTCGAGCGTAGCAGGGATTTGGCTCCCCTCAATTGCGCCGATTGTCAATCGGATGGGCATGCCTTCGTGCAGCTTCTCGACCTCGCTCTCGTCAATCTTCCCCACAAACTGGAGATCGGCCATGTCTGCAACAGACGCGATGGTGGTGCCTTCGTTGAAATTGTTGGCTTCGATGACGCTGTTGCCTTTTTTGACCGGCACTTCCAAGACCATGCCCGACACCGTTGATTTCACCAAGGTGTTGGACGCACTGTCGCCACCGCGTGCCGTCACGCCCTCGCGCACGATCCGCAGGTTGTCTTCTGCGGCGTACAACTCTTCCCGCGCTTGTTTGAGTGCCAATTCGGTGCGCTGAGCTTCAGCCGGTGCCAAAACGCCACGGTCGAGCAGGTCGGCATTTCTGGTGTGGTTCGTCTCCGCATCGTCCAGAGCGATTTGGGCCCTGGCCAAGCGTGATTCCGCATTGCTCAATGCCGCCACGTCTGGCACAATCATGACCTCAGCCAACACGTCGCCCGCCTCCACCACATCTCCAGCCTCCACGAGAATCGCGCGTACAATGCCTGACACTTGAGGCTTGACCAAAATCTCCTGACGCGGCTGCACGCTCCCGGACGCCAGGGTTTTGAGCACGATGTCGGTGATTCGAGGCTTCTCCGTCCCGTAGGTCGCCTCAGCCTGCTTTTCCTGGTCTTGCAGGTGCTTGACGGTGTACAAGGTGCCCGCCAGCACCACCAACACACCCAAGAGCAGGGCGATGAGTTTTCCGTTTTTCATCAATTCGTGTTCTGTTTCAGTTTACGTTCTCAGGGCTTCGACTGGTTGAATTCTCAAGGCACGCAGCGCTGGCAAAATTCCGGCAAAAGCCCCCAAAATGGTCATGGTCCCCAAGGCTGTGAGCAACACGTCGAGTGTGACATGCGGATGCCTGAAGATGCCATTGTCCTCAGCACTGACGAGATAAGCGTCAATCGCATCGAGCACAAAGACACCCAAAACCCCTCCTACCAAACCCGCCAAAATGGTCAACGTAAGTGTTTCCACCATGATTTGGGTGACAATGTTGGCCGGCGTTGCACCCAAAGCACGCCTCACCCCAAGTTCCCTCGTGCGTTCCTTGATGGTGATCAGCATGATGTTCATGATGCCAATGACTCCTGCAAACAACGCAAGCCCACCAAACACGAAGGACACCCACCTAAAGGCACTGAACACCATGGTCATTTCTTCGTGTGATTCCGCCATGCTCCAATGCCCAAAGGCACGTCGGTCGTTGGGGTGGACGCTCTTTTGGGCTTTCAACAAACGGAGCACTTCGGCCATCGCGGTATCCCCTTGGACCTCCTCCTTGATCAGCAGGCTCATCCACCCCACGCGATCTCCCATGTTGAAGGCATGGTTGAAAGTGGTGTATGGGGTGAAAATGGCATTCTCCGCTTCCTCGGCGTCCTCTCCTGTCTGTTGACTGCGGTACACCCCGACCACGGTGAACGTCACGCCCTGCACTTGGATGTGGCTTCCCAACACCTTTTCCTCCTTCTCAAACAGTAACTGACGCACCCGCTTTCCAATGACTGCCACCTTCCTGCGCTCATCGAGGTCGCGTTGATTGATGTACCGCCCTTTCATGATGATGATGGGGTCGATGTCCTTGTACACGGGTACATCCCCGTAGACACCGCACGCGGCAGTTTTCACACCGTGGGTGACGTTATCTCCCCCCCGCCAACCTCCCAGTTGGTTTCTCGGCGCCACGGCCAGCAACGTCGAGGCATTCTCTTCCAGGTATGCCACATCCGCAGAATTCAATTCAATGGACCGCCCGCGCGGATAGCCTTTGTAAGGAATGGCCGTCGACCGGCCCCACATGAAGGCGCTGTTCTTGACCCTGTTCCCCATGTCCTGCTTCACCCCTTCCTCCAATCCGTTGGATGCGCCGACCGTGATGAGGATCATGAAGAGGCCCCAGCCGACGCCCAACGAACTCAAGAACGTGCGGAACGGATTGCGCAAGAACACTTGCGCCAATTCCAGCCATGGGTCTCTCTCCAACCACCTCATTCGTCCCGCAATGCTTCGACAGGTCGAATGGCCACTGCGTGCAACGCAGGTCCCAATCCACTTGCCAGTCCCACAATCACCAGAACCCCAAGCGCGAACAACGCAATCCTGTGATCCACCCTGGGGTTTTGAAAGTACTCGTGATTGGCCATGGGGGCCACCGTCTCGAGCAGACCCACCGCCAACATCAATCCAAGACTGCCACTCACCAACATAAGCACCGTGGACTCCATCACCACCAAATTCACGATGCTCGCATTGGTGGCGCCCAACGCCTTTCTCACACCAATTTCCTTGGTGCGTTCTTTCACTCCAATGGCCAATATGTTGGCCACTCCAACAGCTCCCGCCAACAGGGTCATCAATCCGATGCCCCAAATGAACAGCCGAATGCCATCAAAAATGGACGCATACATCGCATACTCCTCGTTGTTGTTGTCCACTTGAATCCCTCGCGAATCTTCAGGATGAACCGTTTTGACGTCTTTCAACCAGGACATCATCCGACTGCTCTGTGACACTGTTGCTTCGGTCGGCATGTCACCCGTGCTGAACAGGATTTGGTCGATGTTTCCGTCTGTCCGATACAGTTGCTGGGCCGTCGAAAAAGGGATGTAGGCCACGCTATTCTCCCATCGAGACCCAGGATCCTCAAAGGTTCCAACCACCTGGAAGGTCACCGCGTTGATGCGAATGAAAGACCCAAGGGGATCTCCCTTGTCGAACAAATCCTCCACAATGTTGGGGCCGATGACAGCAACCTTTCGTGAGTCGAGCACATCTCGTTCGTTGATGTATCGACCTGAGAGCAACAGAGATCGCTCGAGTTCGATGTGTGCCGGATCTACCCCGCGCACACCAAACGAGCCGGTTTTGTTTTCACCGCGCGGATTTTCCCAAACCATTTCAGCTCCCCAAAGTCGAATCCTTCGCGAATACGCGGGAACGGTATCCGCAAGTCCCATCAAGCCTGGCAGGTCTCGATTCTCAAGGCGAACTGGACGGTTGCTTTTGTTCCCCCGGTACGGCATTTGGGTGCGCCCTCCCTTCACCCATATGCTGTTCACGGCGTCGTCTGCGAACTGACTTTCCACACCGTGCTGCAGACCGTATCCCAAACCCTGCATGACCACCAAAATGAAGATGCCGAGTGCGACACTCAATCCCGTCAGGGTCGTCCTCAAGGGGTGGGCCAACACATTGTGCGCCACCTCGAGCCATGCGTCCCGGTCAAACATGGAGCGCGGTTTCCACCAACCCGTCTCGGAGGCGGATCGTACGTCCGCACGCTTCGGCGATGTCCGTTTCATGGGTGACCACCACCATGGTCATGCCGTCTTGGTTGAGTTCTTTGAGCAACGCCATCACTTCAGTGGATGTCGTGCTGTCAAGCGCGCCAGTGGGCTCATCCGCAAGGATGACCTGAGGCTGTGCAGCCAAGGCCCGGGCAATGGCCACGCGCTGTTTTTGCCCTCCGCTCATTTGGGATGGCAAATGATCTGCCCAATCGAGCAGTCCGACGCGTTCTAGCAAGGCATGCGCCCTGACCATGCGCTCCTTGCGAGGCACCTTTTGGTAGTACAAGGGCAAGGCCACATTCTCTGCAGCCGATTTGAAGTTGATGAGGTTGAAACTCTGAAAGACAAACCCCAACATCTCGCGACGCATCTCCGCCGCCCGACGCTCACTCAATCCCGCCATCTCCTTGCCCGCCAAACGATACGTCCCACCATCGTAGGCATCGAGCAATCCCAGGATGTTCAACAAGGTCGACTTCCCGGATCCAGAGGACCCCATGATGGCCACGAGCTCCCCGGCATCAACCGACATGTCCACCCCCTTCAGCACCTGCAGGCTGTGCTGGCCTGTGGTGTAAGATTTGGTGATGCCTTGAAGGTTGATCATGACTGCGAAGATAGCGGTGTCCCCAGGCTAAACTCTTGCAGGGTGAGAGATGTTGACTCCCCAAAGCCAGGCTTTGACTTTTTGGCACACTCCTTGGATTGGGGATAGAAAGAACGTCAAACCTGTTGACAATGAGACGCGAACCCTTCGCTACACCATTGAATCGCCACGAGATCTCATGGTTCTCGCAGACTGATCTGGAACCCCACTTGGAAGACTTCTTGCGCCGCAATTGCCTCCACCGCAGTTGCGGCGCAGTATTTTTCCATCATGGCCAAGCTCGCACCCATTTCAGTTTCTTTAAAAACGGCTTTCTCACCAAGCCATTTCTCCGCAGCCGCCTCCAAAGCCACAAAGCAATTGGCCAACCACTTGGAGCGTACCCGAAAATGCTCTTCTCACGCTTCGTACCCAGCGCCCGATCCGGAATCTGAACGAGCTTTTTGGGAGGACGAAACCGCTTGGCGAGGCGGGCAAGGTGCCTTGATGGACAGCGTCATCGAACGGTCCAACCACTTGCACGACCCCCGGTACATGGGACATCAGGTTGCGTGCGTCTTGCCCGCTGCTGCAACCGTTGGCATGGTCACAGACTTGCTCAACAACGGCCAGGCCATCTACGAGATGGGGCCCACAAATGCTGTGCACGAGGAGATGCTCATGACAGAAGTCGGACAAATGCTCGGACTGCCAGACACCTGTGGTGGCATCCTCTGCCACGGGGGAACGCTTGGCAACCTCGTCGCACTGATGGCCGCCCAGCGAAAGCTGGGCCTTTCTGAAGGCGTCGACCCTTGGAAAGAAGGCCTCCAGGCTTTCGCCATGCCTTTGGTGGTGCTGGTGTCAGAGCAGGCCCATTACTGCATCGACCGGGCGATGCGAACCATGGGCTGGGGAAGCGCTGGCGTGGTCAGCATCCAGACCAATGAGTTCCACCAAATGTGTTTGGATTCGCTTCAAGACGAAATCCGACAATGCAGCAAGCATGGGCAACAAATCCTCGCCGTGGTTGGAAGCGCTTGCACGACAAGTGCCGGGGCTTACGACCCTCTGGAGGACATCGCCCAGATTTGCCAAGAGCACAAAATTTGGTTCCATGTGGATGGGGCACACGGCGCTTCTGCTGCATTCAGCGACACCCACCGCCATCTCGTTGCTGGGATGGAGCGCGCCGACTCTGTGGTGCTCGACTTCCACAAAACTTGTGGCATTCCCGCCCTCTGCACCGGCGTATTCTACGCCGACAAAAACGACAGCTACCTCCCCTTCTCTCAACACGCAGAGTACCTCTGGGACCACGCCGATGAGGCCCATTGGTGGGACACGGGGAAACGCACCTTTGAATGCACCAAACGCATGCTGAGCACCAGGCTCGCGGCTGTCAAGGCGGAATATGGATGGGGGATTTGGACCGAATTGGTCGACCGCATGTGGGCGCTGGGGACCGCACTTGCGTCGATGGTTGAGGAACGTGCAAATTGGGAATTGGCCATGCCCCCTCAGGCCAACATCGTGTGCTTCAGGCCAAAGCGCCCAGCGACTTGCGATGAAGCCAAGTGGAATGAGGTGGTGCGGACGCTGAGGAAACGATACCTCTCGGAAGGCTCTGGATATTTGGTCCAAACCGAATTTGGCGGCCGGGTTTGGTTGCGATGCACCCTGATGAATCCATTGACCGAGCATCGCGATCTCGAGGTGACGCTGGGCGAATTGGATGCCATGCTGGCGAGAGTCACCCACTGCTAGCACGATGGGAGTGCTGTGGTTCAAAATTTTGTGCCACTCTTTGGACAAGACTGTTCTCAGGTGAACGACCTTCGCGCCCGCAAACCCCCACCTCATGAGCGGAATCCGCAACGTGGCCATCATCGCCCACGTCGACCACGGCAAAACGACCCTTGTCGACAAAATCATCCACCAATGCAACGTCGTCGACGAGCGCAAGGAAACGGGTGAACTCATCCTCGACAACAACGACCTCGAGCGCGAACGCGGCATCACGATTCTTGCCAAAAACGTCAGCGCCACGTGGAAGGATGTCAAGATCAACCTGATTGACACTCCAGGTCACGCCGACTTCGGCGGCGAGGTGGAGCGCGTGTTGAAAATGGCCGATGCCGTGCTGTTGGTGGTGGATGCTTTTGAGGGACCGATGCCACAAACGCGGTTTGTCTTGGGCAAGGCGATCAAATTGGGCCTGAAGCCCATCGTCGTCATCAACAAGGTGGACAAAGAGAATTGCACCCCAGACCTCGTGCAGGAGCAGGTGTTTGACTTGATGTTCAACCTGGATGCGACCGAGGAACAACTCGATTTCCCCACGGTGTACGGTTCGGCGAAAAACGGCTGGATGGCCGAGGATTGGGAGCAGCCCACCACCGATGTGACATACCTGCTGGACGTCATCTTGGACCAGGTGCCAGAGGCCCCTTACGTTGAAGGCACTCCGCAACTCCAAATCACTTCGCTGGACTACAGCAAGTACACTGGCCGGATTGCCATTGGCCGACTTTACCGCGGCGACTTGCACGCCAACAAGGATTACATGCTTTGCACAGCCGACGGCAACAAGAAGGTCCGTGCCAAAGAACTGTATGTGTTTTCAGGCTTGGGCAAAGAAAAAGTCGACCACGTACGGAGCGGCGACCTGTGTGCGATCACAGGGATGGAAGGATTTGAAATTGGAGATACGGTGGCGGACCTCGAGGCCCCGGAAGCCATGGAGCGCATTGCGGTCGACGAGCCCACCATGAGCCTCCTTTTCACCATCAACACCTCTCCTTTCCTCGGCAAGGACGGAGACTTTTTGACCAGCCGCCACATTCGCGAGCGTCTTGATGCCGAACTTCAAAAGAACTTGGCGTTGCGCGTGGAAGCCACGGACAGCGAAGACAAATGGAACGTCTACGGGCGCGGAATCCTGCACCTGAGCGTCCTCATTGAGACCATGCGTCGAGAAGGTTACGAACTCCAAATCGGCAAGCCTCAAGTGCTGTTCAAGGAAGTCGACGGCGCAACGCATGAGCCTTTCGAGCACCTCGTCATCGACTTGCCTGAGGCCACCGCAGGCAAAGCCACAGAACTGGTGATGATGCGCAAAGGCATGCTCCAAGTCATGGAGGCCAAAGGTGATTTGCAGCACTTGGAGTTCCGAATCCCTTCACGGGGACTCATTGGCCTTCGCAACCAAGTCTTGACCGCAACGGCTGGGGAAGCCGTGATGACACACCGTTTCGATGGCTATGAACCTTACGCAGGTGACCTCGCCACGCGCAGCAGTGGCTCGCTCGTGAGCATGGAAACCGGTCAGGCCCGCGCCTACGAAATCGACCGTCTTCAAGACCGTGGAACCTTCTTCATTGACCCGGGAGAAGACATTTATGCCGGCCAAGTCGTGGGTGAATCCGCCAGGGACATCGACATGGAGCTCAACCTCATCAAGGGCAAAAAGCTCACCAACATGCGTGCATCTGGCGCGGACAAGGGTCTCCGAATCGCACCGGCCAAAAAATTGTCCCTCGAAGAACTCATGGAGTTCATCAACGACGATGAGTATTTGGAAGCCACACCCAAAAACTTGCGCGTCCGTAAAATCCCCAAGCCCAAGTCACCCTTTGGGTGATCCGAGAGTTCGTCGAGCGCCAAGACAGCCGAACAATCGTGTGAAGAACTCTGTTGGCATCCTGTGCCCAACATGGGACCTAAGCTGATTTAGAATTCTACCTTCGCACAATGCAGATTCCTGTCGTTCGATACAGCCGAGACACCTCGGACTTCACCAAAACCCTTCGCGCAAGGGTCGATGCCTACTTCAAAGAGAGAAACCTCAGCCGCAAAGGCGACTGGCGCCTGCACTTGAAGACCGGGGTGATGATGACCCTTTATTTTGTCCCGTGGGCCCTGATCACTTGGGGCGCTTTGGGAAGTGGATGGTTGTTCTGGGTCATGGAAGTGGTGATGGGGCTCGGACTTGCGGGCATCGGAATGAACGTCATGCACGACGCCAACCACGACGCCTACAGCAATAAGAAATGGGTCAATCTGTGGGTTGGACGAATCTTGGATTTGGTGGGTGGCAACGCTGTGATTTGGAAAATCCAGCACAACGTGCTGCACCACACGTTCACCAACGTGGATGGCTTGGATGAAGACATCGACATGCATCCCATCATGCGATTCAGCCCCCTCAAGCCGCGGTACTGGTGGCATCGCTTCCAGCACGTCTACTCCTGGGCGTTCTACTCCTTGATGACGGTCTTTTGGATGATCGCCAAAGACTGGCTCCAACTCCGCCGCTACCACAAAAAAGATTTGATTCGTCCCTCTGGCAACACGGTCGCAACCTTGTCCACTTCCCTCGCCTTCACCAAGACCGCCTACTTCACGTACGTGTTGGTCTTGCCCATGTGGCTCAGCGGATTGCATTGGTTCCAAGTGTTGGCCGGATGGGTTGTGATGCAGCTCGTGGCCGGGTTCCTTTTGGCTGTGATTTTCCAGCCTGCCCATGTGATGGAGCACCACGATTACACCCCCGCAGTGAAGGGAGCCAAGCTGGACGTCGACCCCTTGACCCATCAACTCCGCACAACCTCAAACTTTGGAACCAAGAGTCGGTTGCTGACCTGGCTTTGCGGAGGGCTCAACCACCAAATTGAGCACCACTTGTTCCCGCACGTTAGCCACGTCCATTTGAGGGACCTCGCGCCCATTGTGAAGAGAACGGCTGAAGAATTTGGCATCCCCTATCGTGCGTCAACCACCTACTGGCAAGCACTTGGGCTTCACACCCAGATGCTCCGCAACTTGGGACGGGCATCGCAGTTGGCCGCCTAAGGGTTGACGACGGCTCCAGTTCGGTACAGGGTGTCCTGCCCCCAAATCACGCCCCGCACTGGCCCGACACTGCCAAACCAGTTGAGGCCCGCTGGACGGTCCACGACCTGCAAGGTGACTTTCTGGTTCGTCAAAGCCTTTTCCCAGCTCGAGGAATCCACCCCCATTTCCAATCCTCGATTGATGTAATATCCGCACGCATCGCCTTTCAATCGAATGCGGACATCTCGGCTTCGCGCATCCCAATGCATGGCCTCAATCGTGCCCACCACGTCTCGCTCTAGTTCAGATGCGTCGTGGGTGATCGGACGCAACACCGTCAAAAAAACGACCGCGGTGAACATCGCACCAAGGAAGTGGACGCCACCAATAGGTGCATAGGGTGAGCCAGACTTCAACTCCCGCTCCACAAAAAAAAGTGGGAGACAAACCCCAACGGTCAGCAGTCCATGCATGATGAGTACACCTGGATCACTCCCCCACCGCCACCAGACCATTGGCGTCCACAACGCCATCCACCAGGTCCAATCTTTCATCAATGCAAAACAGCGATCCTGAGCGTGGTTCCAAGCCTCTTCCGACGCCATGCTGCGCGGCGTGCGATACCCATAGAGCATGTTCAATGCATGTGGTGGCCATCGGTCGAGCATCAACACCAACAGCACCATGATGGCCAACGGCAGCCACAGAAACAAAATCATAGCCATGTCCATGAAGCGCAAGATGCAATGCGTCGAAGTACCTTCCCAGGATGAATTGGACCCTTTTGTCGATTTTGACCCACGGCCGCGTGAAGTCGGAGATTAATTTTTAAGTCATGGACATCGTTGTCTTAACCGACCGGCGATATGTCGGGACTGACCTGGCCAAGGGTCCCGTTGAAGGCTACGTCAAAAACGTAATCCTCGAAGACACTTTGGTCTGTGATGCCCTTGCGCGCCTTGGTTTGCGCGTCTCCAGACGAGCATGGTGCGACCCCGAAGTGAACTGGTCCAACATCACTGGTGCTGTTTTCCGAACGACCTGGGATTACTTCGACCGATGGCCTGCCTTTTCGGCGTGGCTTGAAGCAGCCGCATCGAAAACCATGCTGTTGAATGCCCCTTGTATCCTTCGCTGGAACCTGGACAAACATTACCTCCAAGACCTCGAAGCCGAAGGCATCGCTGTTGTGCCCACTGTTTACTTGTCGCAAGGCTCGACCCTGTCCTTGTTCGAAGTGATGGAGCGCCGAGGTTGGGACGATGTGGTTGCAAAGCCAGCCATCGCAGGTGGAGCCTACGACACCTATCGAATCAGCAAGACAAATGGCACGACCCTGGTCTCTCCCATGACTCCCTTTCATCAAGACTACGAGACCCTATGGCGGGCACTCGTTGCCAAGCAAGACATGTTAGTTCAGCCCTTCTTGCGTGACGTGGTCGAATCAGGTGAAATCTCTCTGATTTGGATTGAAGGTGAGGTGACCCACGGCGTCCAGAAGAAGGCCAAGAAGGACGATTTCAGGGTTCAAGACGACCACGGCGGTACCGTGTACCCTATTGACCTGTCTCCTGAAATGGTTCGAGCTGCGCAGAACATCATGGCCAAGTGCATTCAACACTGTGAAAAACGAGGTTGGGATGCACCGTTGTATGCCCGGGTTGATTTGATGCGTGGTGACCAAGGTGAGTGGCTCGTCTCAGAGCTGGAGATGGTCGAACCTGAACTCTGGTTTCGTTTTTGTCCGGGCGCCGCTGATGCGCTGGCCAAGGCGATTCATGGGCGGCTGTTGGGTCAAGGTGCCGCAATTTCAGGACGTACCTGAAGGGCCACGGTATCGACATCCAACCTGAGCAACAACCACGCCCCCAACTGCTGTTCAAGCGCCACGGTTCGCATCGAGTCCAAGCTGTCCTGCGCTGCAAAACGCACGTCAATCCAAGGCACGACCTGCTCGTTGCCATTTCGATCAAGCGACCTGTGATTGGCCACCTCCACACCCACGATGTCAGGGGCTTGGGCCAACATTTCTGCGGGCAACGATCGTGGCAAATCCCGTTCTTCCAAATCAGACAAGTTGGTTCGAAGCCTCACCAATTCGGCGTCCCGAAGAGACAATGCGGTTTGGCCTTCCGCATAGAGGTTGACCATGCGTTGCAAATCTTCCAACCCTGAAGGCCCCTCATTCTGAACCACCTCCAACTGTGCATCGGGCACCTCGTCGGCAAGGCCCTTTTGCCATTGCATCAGCATCTCTGCAGGCACCGTGGCGCCAAGCAACACCACTTGAACCTTGGGGTCTCCGTCGTCAAAACTGACCACTTGCTTGACCACCTCTGAGCCGGGAAATGAGACGGTTTCAGAGACGTAAGATTGAATCTTGGCCTTCTGCACCGACCGACTTACGGTGTTGTAAAGGATGAAGGCTGAGGGCAACACCAAAGCCAACAATCCCAGGGTGAAGTAGCGCTTGTACTTCTGCTCCTTGGCGGCGTCCAATGGCTGAACCACTGGGAAACGCAAATACCTCACGACCAAGGTTGTGCTCGTGGCGATGAGGATCGTGTTGATCAAAAACAGATACAGCGCTCCGAAAAAGTAGGTGCCATCCAAATGGGCCAAACCGTAACCCGCCGTGCACAAAGGGGGCATCAACGCAGTGGCAATGGCCACCCCTGGAATCACGTTGCTTTTCTCTTTCCGCGACCCCGCCAAAATGCCCGTGAGACCGCCGAAGAAGGCCACCATGACATCGAGGAAGGTCGGGGTCGTTCGCGACAGCAATTCGCTTCCGGCCTCGTTGATGGGGCTGATCAAAAAGTAGAGGGCAGATGACAGGATGGCAATGCCGGTGGCCATCCCCAAATTGCCCACGGACCTGCGCACCAATCCCAAATCATTCACCCCCACCCCCAATCCGATACCCATAATGGGACCCATCAAGGGTGAAATCAACATGGCGCCAATGATGACAGCTGTCGAGTTGACATTGAGGCCAATCGATGCGATGACGATGCTGAAGACCAAGATCCACACATTGAAGCCACGGAATTCAGTGTCGCGTTCGATGCCCGCCATGGTTTGTTCAGGGTCCGCCAGGTCCACAATGCGCAATCTGTCCAAGACATGTGGACGCAACAACGCCACGGTGTCCCTCCACCACTGCATCCAATTCAAAGACGTTCCTTGATTGGCATTTGAGGGATTGTCGGTGTTTTCTGGAGAAGCCTTCATTGCGCTCGACATTTGCAGGCGACCGAACATTTGGCCGCACCTCAAGATTACGTCAGGAATGGACATTGCCTACGCGCCCTGCTACGTTTTAGACGTCCCGGAAGGGCATCGCTTCCCCATGCAGAAGTACGCGCTCTTGAAAGACCAAATCCTGCACGAAGGCATTGTCACGGCCTCGAACTTCTTCGAGCCCGAGGTCATGCACGAAACGGACATTTTGAGGGCACACGATGCCGAGTACTGGCACCGCACCTTGAACGGCCTCTGGACCCGGCAAGAAGAACGACGCAGCGGCTTTCCCTGGTCTGCGGCCATGGTGGAACGGGAGCGGGTCATCATGCAAGGCACCTTGGATTGTGCCAAACGCGCGTTGCGCTCAGGCACCGTAGCCATGAACATCGCTGGAGGCACCCACCATGCTTATACGGATCGTGCGGAAGGGTTTTGCATCCTCAATGATTTTGGCATCGCCGCACAACATCTTCTCGATTCTGGGGACGTTTCCCGCGTCCTCATTGTCGATTGCGACGTGCATCAAGGCAACGGCAGTGCGGTCATGCTCGCGGATGAACCTCGCGTCACCACCTTTTCGATGCACGGAGCCTCCAACTATCCCATGCACAAAGAGACGAGCGACGTCGATGTCGCTTTGCCCGACGGCACTTCAGATGACACGTACTTGGAAAGCCTGGAGCGTCATTTGGACACCCTGATCGCCAAAGACGGACCGCATCCCGATTTGGTCATGTACCAGTGCGGCGTGGATGTGCTTCAATCTGACAAACTGGGCAAGTTGGGACTGACGATGAGCGGATGCGCGGAACGTGACCGCTTCGTTTTTGAGCGGTGTGCAGACCACGACATTCCTGTCGTTTGCGCCATGGGCGGTGGATATTCCCCCAACGTCAACACCGTGGTTCAAGCCCACGTCAACACCTTCAGGGCAGCCCTCGACACCTGGACTTGAGGCGTCAGCGCGCCACCACAAAAGGCTGTCGCCCTTGCGCCGTTTGGAGCACTTACATGCCTGAGGACAACCCCTGCAATTCAACCACTGCGCCCTCTGGCGCGTATCCCTGCCCCATGCGTTGCCCCATGACGTTGGTCAACCTCCACTCAGAAGACTCACGGAAGCGCACTTGGATGACCTCATGGGCCAACGCAGGGTTGGGAAACACCAAAGGAGATGCTTTGACGCTGGGCTCTTCGATGTGGGTTGGCGCCGTGTGGTCGTAACCTGAACAAAAGGTCACGTAGTCTTCACAAGCCCATTCTCCCAATTTGCCAGCCAAAGCACTGATGGTCAGGTCGTAATACTCGGGATTGAGGATGTCAATGTGTGGCACGTGACCCGCCCCATCCACCGTGATCAAACAGTGCTCAAGCCCCAATTCTTCAGCCTGCTCATGAATGACCGCGCTGCCATCCACGTCGATGATGTTGAAGCCCAAAAGCGAAATCATTCCCTCATCGTACGGAACGGTCCCATCCTCTGTGCCATGGATGCTGAACAAGCGTTCATTGTCGCCCACCGTCAGAAAGTCTGTCGTTTGCAATGCTCCGGCAATGTTGAACACGCCTTGCACCTCACTGCTGTAACCCGGATTGCCTGAAAGCCCTTCGAGACCTCCCTCCAATCCGAGTTCTGTGATGTCGATTTGGGTGGGAATTTCAATGTCTTCATCCACGTAAGCGTGATGCAATGCGATGAACGCTCCCGCACTCACGCCACCAAGGTAGATGCGGTTGGGATCTATGCCGTAAGGATTTCCTTCTTCAGCAGATTTCCTGAAAAATCGAACGGCTGCCTTGCTGTCATGAACCCCACGCCAAACGGCTTTGATAAACTCGTCTTGGATTTCCAACAAGTTCGCGATGTTGACTCCCAAGCGGTAGCTCATGGAAGCCACCACGTAACCCATTTGTGCCAAGTCTTCGCTCAACGACACCACGTCCAATCCGTCGTTGCTTCCATACAAAAAGAATCCACCGTGGGCCAAGATCACCAAGGGCCTCTCGGTCAGCAGATCACCTGAAGGCGCATAAATGTCGACCACCAGCTCAGTCTCCGCACCATCCCAACTCAAGTTTTCACCATAAGGAACGTCGTATGTGATGCTGTGTGTTTCAAAAGCCCCAGTGTAACGGTATCGATAACCATCGCACTCTTGCTGGGCAAATGTTGGGGTCAGGGCACATGCAAAAGCCAGCATGGCAAAACCCAAATTGGTCATGTGATTTGTATTTTTCCTGGTCTCCTCTTTGGTCATTTCAAGGGAAGAACAAGGTACAGCGGTTGCGCACCAATTGGTGTCAGGTGCCCTTAGCTTCTCTCTATTTTTACGACATGTCACAACTCCGTACCCCCTTGCTGATTGGACCATGAGGCGTTGGTTCGGAGCTTTCCTCATTCTGAGCCTAGCATCCTGCGGGGAAAAACTTGGTCATGTGGTCGACCTTTCGCAGCTCGAATGGACTGTGGCATGCCAATCGGGGCGCGTTCAACCGTGTTTAGCTGAAGTACCTGGCCATGTGCTGCCCTCGTTGGTGAATGCAGGGCTCGCCCCAAATCCTGACCACGGAACCCACGAACGTGACGTGCAGTGGGTGGAAGATGAAACCTGGACGTACTCGACAAAATTGCCGCCAACGCACATGGCAGGCATGGACAGCGCCGTCTTGACCTTTCAGGGACTCGACACATACGCCCGTGTGCTCGTGGGTGACCAATGGGTGCTGTCTGCAGAGAACGCGCACCGGTCTTGGACCTCACTCCCATTTGCCTGCAGCGATGACAGCTTGACACTTGCGATCACCTTCGACCCTGTGGCCCAGCGCGGAAAAGTGCTTTTGGACAGTCATGGCCTTGTGGTTCCTGCAAGCAACGAGGCCAAACCGCTTGGGCAACAAACCAGTCCTATGACACGCAAGCCCGGTTATCAGTTTGGCTGGGATTGGGGGCCACGACTCGCTGGGCCAGGCATCTCAGAAAAGGTGCTTTTGAAGCCTTGGCGCACTGAAGCAAACAACATTCCCGTCTTACCCCTTTGCACCGTCCTTGAGGCCGATGAAAAGCTCGCACGCATTGATGTTGAAGGACACGAGGCTTGGAGCCTCGACATCACCCTTGAGGGACGCGTTGTGGATTGGCGTTGGGTGGGGCATGAAATTCACATGGCCACACCTGAGTTGTGGTGGCCCGCCGGCATGGGGGATCACCCCCTGTACACTTGGACGTGGACGCACGCGCAATCGGGCCTGCAACGCGAATTCAAGATGGGCGTGCGGACGCTCGACTGGATTGAACAGGACGACGCATATGGCAGGTCCTTCCAGCTCGAGGTGAACGGTCATCCCATCCATGCCCGAGGGGCCAACGTGGTTCCTCCAGACTTTCACGACACGCACAACCCCGACCGCTGGACCAAACTCGTGACACAAGCCTTGGGCGCCAACATGAACATGGTGCGCGTATGGGGCGGCGGCGTGTACCCCCCGGATGCATTTTTCGAGGCCTGCGACCAGGCGGGACTGCTGGTTTGGCAGGACTTCATGTTTGCATGTGCCATGGTTCCGGACGACCCCGCATTCGTTGAAAACGTTCGCCAAGAAGCCTTGGAGCAGGTCCGGCGTTTGAGGAATCACCCGTCCTTGGCATTGTGGTGTGGCAACAACGAGGTAGAACGCGCCTGGGCATCGTGGGGGTGGCAAGACATGTACGATTTGCACGGACCGGACAGCGTGCGACTCGCAGACGCCTACCACCGGCTCTTTCATGAGGTTCTGCCCGACATTGTGGCCGACGAATCCAACCTTCACTACCTGCAGACTTCACCGACCCTCGATGCCCAAAGTGGCGACGAACACGCATGGGGCGTTTGGTTTGGGCTTGAAGATTTTGACTACTACAGTCGTCACGGCGGGCGCTTTGCGAGCGAGTATGGACTTCAAAGCTTGCCATGCAAGCACACTTTGAAAGAAGCAGGCATCACGTCTTGGGAGGACGAAGCCCTGCAGTTCCGTCAGCGAAGCCGCATGGACTGGCTGGAGCCGGGATTCGATGGATGGGACATGATGCATCACTTCATGTCCAAAACCACAGGGGCTCCAGCAGATGGTGATCTCGACGACTGGATTTTCAAAAGTCAATGGACCCATGCAGAGGGGATTCGGCAGGCACTCGAGCGGCATCGGACCAGCCGTGGTCAATTTGCGGGTTCGCTTTATTGGTCGCTGAATGACGTTTGGCCGGCGGTGTCTTGGTCGACCGTCGATCACGCCGGACGATGGAAGCTTGCGCACCATGCTGCGCGAAGGGCCAATGCACCACGGACTGTGCTTTGGGTCAGGCATCGAGAAGATTCCCTGTGCTTCCAGGCCTTCAACGACCTTCCGGAACCCACTGCAGGAGTGATTCAGATTGCATTGAAAAACTTCAAAGGGCAGGTGTTGCGTCAGACAGACCTCGAGGTTCAATTGAACGGCAGGCAATCGACCTTGATCAACGTTGGACCCCTGGCCCAATGGCGCACTCGACCGATGGACACTTACCTAAGTTGGCACTGGAAAGATGGTTCCGACGAGACCCTGGCACGATCTTCTGCCCTGTGGTGTGCTCCTGTCGAAGCCAATCTCCCTCCTTCGGGCGTTCAATGCGTGAAGACTGACGAAGGATTTGAGGTGAGCACCGACAGCTATGTTCCACTGGTCCAGCTCTTAGCTTCGGTGCCCGGTCAGTGGTCTGACAACGGCATGACCTTGGAGCCCGGACAACCCGTCAACGTGCATTTTCGCCCAGAATCAGAGGCCAATCTTGAATTCGACGTTGAGATGCGAAGTTTGGGGAACCCAACTCAATGAAGGGCTTTGATGAGGAACGTGCTCGGTCCCATGCGCACCTCATCGCCTGGTTTGGCCCCATGCCAGGCCTTTGCCAAGGGAGCCTCTGAACTGACTCCCAAAACCAAGGTCCCCTCAAGGTTGAGCTTGCCAAACGGCAATCCAACCAATACCCATGGGCCGGAGGTCTCCACGAGCACACCCGACGTTACGAAGACGGGGACGACTGAGGCTTTTTGCATGCGCTTCAGCTCTTGCAGCGTCGATTGACTGCGCTTGAGGGTGTCGTTGACTTGCCGCATCTCTTGGTGAATCATGGCGCGACCCGTCTGATGTTTGTCGCCAGCCGTGCTTTTGGCCTCGGAAGTGAGTGCCTCTTGCAGCGATGTCAAGTAGCTTCGCCCCTCCTCCACAGCTTCAGTGAGATGCAACTGCAACGCTTCAAGCACTTTCATCTTCATTCCGGAAAAATACAGTCTCAAATTCTTCAATGCAGAATTAATATCTGTTGACAATCTTCAAAATGAAACAGCCACGCTACCGCTTAATTTTGAACAGGGCTATAAGTAGCTCATCGTATCAAAACCAAGTCTTAAAATTTTTCTCATGATTCAGAAAGAACAGGTGATCTCTGCACAAAACGAGTGGGGCTCAGGCGTCGTTGCCATAGGTGCATTGCGCGACAAAAGAGCAGATTGTGAAGCGTATGCGAGCGACTTCCTTGATAAAATGTATGCATTTGAGATCGGCACAGTCCTCTTCAAACCAACCAAGTGTGCCATTGAACAATTCCGGGCTACGAAAGCTGAGGCGCAATCTTATTTCATCGCAGGTGACGGTCGTGCTTGCCAAGAAGACGGTGGTTTTGCCATCAACCCCTGGACCAAGGTTCGTTTCGAGAACACCGGCATGATTCTAGACAACAACCGCGCCATTGCCATGGGCAATTACTTCTTCACTGACCTCAATGGCAATGAAGCCAAGGTGGAGTACACCTTTGGATACAAGCTCGTCGATGGAGCTTTGAAAATTGACCTTCATCACTCCTCCTTCCCTTACAACCCCTGAGGAACAACCTCTTCTTAGCTATTGTAAACTGCAATTCTGAACAATGACATCCGCCATTTCACAAAGGCTTGGAGCCCTCACAATCTTGGCGATTTGGATGGTGACGGTCATACTACCGTGCGTTCAACTCAACGAGTATGACACGGTCGCGGTTGTCGATTTTGAACACAGCGAGCAAGAGGCTGAAAGCGAGGAACTCTCGATGGAGTGGGAGGAAACCACCTTTGAAGACAAGGTGACCTCCAAACTTGACGCCGACCAATGGCACATTGCGCACCTCGTGAATGTGCGTCTCCATGAGCGTCTCGACGCTTCCCGGTTGCTGGACCCCCCAGATCAACACCGACTTTGATGGCCTTCATGGCGCTGCATCCCGCGCCAGGCCGAAGTGTGTTTTTCTGACGTTTTCAATCCTCATCTCATGTTTCAGCATATCGGGCGTGATTTGCCCTCTTCCGTTGTTGTTTTCCTGGTCGCCCTCCCCTTGTGTCTCGGCATTGCCCTGGCCTCTGGCGCGGCCCCCATCGCCGGCTTGATCGCCGGCATCATCGGTGGCATCATTGTCGCCCCCATTTCAGGCAGCCACGTCGGCGTGTCTGGTCCAGCAGCCGGATTGGCTGTCATTGTTTACGACGGCATCCAAGAAGTTGGCTTTGAAGCCTTCTTGTTGGCCGTTGTGATTGGTGGACTGGCACAGCTCGTCCTTGGCATTGCCCGAGCCGGCGTCATCGGCAAATACTTTCCTGCCAGCGTCATCCAAGGCATGCTTGCCGCCATTGGCATCATCATTTTCATCAAACAAATGCCTCACGGCCTCGGTTACGCGGGCGCCGAAGGCACGACCAAGGCAGACAAGGTGTTCGACGTGCTGCTTTTGTTGGGAGACAACTTGGCGTACGCCGCTCCGACGGCGATGACCGTCACGGCCGTTTGTCTTGGGATCCTCTTGTTGTGGGAGACCTCGTTCATGAAAGCCCAAAGCTTCACCAAAGTCCTGTCAGGTTCGTTGGTGGCTGTGCTTGCCGGCGTGGTGGTTCACCTCTTGACCAAAAGCGGTGCCGGGGCGCTGACGGCCAAACAACTTGTCGATGTGCCCACGGGTCACGCCGCAAACGGCATCGACCCTTCTGCTTGGGGATCCCTCCTCACCTTCCCCGACTTCGCAGCGATAGGCGACAGCGCCGTGTGGATTTTGGGTGCCACGATTGCCGTGGTGGCCAGCCTCGAAACGCTGCTCTGCGTCGAAGCCACTGACAAGCTTGACCCTCAACAACGGGTTACGCCCACCAACCGGGAATTGCTCGCCCAAGGCGTTGGCAACACCGTAAGCGGACTCATCGGTGGACTCCCCATCACTCAGGTCATCGTGCGTTCCTCCGCGAACATCCAAACCGGAAACGCCACCAAGATGAGCGCCATTCTCCACGGAGCCTGGCTGATGGTGTTCTTCCTCCTCGCCCCAACCCTGCTCACCTACATCCCACTCGGAAGCCTTGCAGCTGTGCTCTTTGTGGTGGGCTACAAATTGGCCAAACCCGCCACATTCAAGAAAATGTTTGACAGCGGCATGGCCGTGTTCATCCCCTTTGTGGTGACCATTTTGGCCATTGTCTTCATTGACTTGCTGAAAGGGCTTGGCATCGGCCTTGTGGTGGCACTCATTGCCGCCAAGGTCCTCCCGGCCAAATCCGAAGGCTGAGGCAACATCAGAGAGCCAAAAGTCAAGACTTGGCTCCCTGGGTGAGTGCGCGCAGTTTGCGCATTTCCAAATCGTCCAAGGGCCGGTAGGTGCCTACGGGCAAATCTCCGAGTTCGACGTTCATGATGCGCACGCGCTTCAAGCGTCGGACTCGGTAGCCCAGCTCCTCACACATGCGGCGAATCTGTCGGTTCAGGCCCTGCTTCAAGATGATTTTGAAAGACTGCTTGCCCGTGGCTTCCACCTCGCAAGGCATTGTCACCGTGTCCAGGATGGCCACTCCTGAAGCCATTTTTTCAACGAATTCCGGGGTGATGGGTGCATTCACGGTCACGTGATATTCCTTTTCGTGCCCGTAACGCGCCCTCAAGATGTCATTCACGATGTCGCCATCGTTGGTGAGGAAAATCAGCCCCTCACTCATCTTGTCCAATCGGCCGATGGGATAAATCCGGGTCGGGAACTTGATGACATCGATGATGTTGTCCTTTTCTCGCCGGGTGTCGGTGGTGCAAACGATGCCCACAGGCTTGTGGTATGCAATGACGATGCGCTCTTGGTCGCTTGTCGCCACCTCCACTCCATCCACGGCCACGCGATCCCCAGACTGAACCCGCGTGCCCAATTCTGGCACCACGCCATTGATGGTGATTCGGCCTTGTTCCAATAAGGCATCAGCTGCGCGACGCGAACAATGTCCCACCTCGCTGAGGTACTTGTTGATTCGGGTTCCTTGGGGTGCGGCGTCGCTCATGAGTGCCAAAGGTCGTGAATGCCTCTCCTCGCTGCAATCCACAACGTAACTTCCCCTCGTGAATCTGTCTGGCGCACAATCGTCCCCATTTCATCTCGACCCCATTTCCCCGTTTGCCGGGGTGAAAGGCCTAGAGCTGCTGAAAAAAGAAGCCCGCGCATTCTTGGAGGTCATGGCGCAAGACTCGGTTGTTGGCGCATGGATTCCCGACGTCTCTCAACGGTGGAAAGAGATTGAATCAGAGATTGATTCAAAAGGAACTTATACACACACAAAGAGAGAGTTGCAGTTTGGATCAAGATTGGCATGGCGCAATTCAAACCGCTGCATTGGCCGGCACTTTTGGCGCACCCTTCAAGTCCTTGACGCCAGGAATTGCACGACCGAAACTGAGGTCATTGACCACCTGAAGCGGCACGTCGACACGGCGTTCAATGGGGGCAAAATCACCAACGTCATCACAGTCTTCCCTCCAGCCCAAACCAGCCAAGACCCTCCCTGGCGAATGCTGAATCACCAGCTGGTGCGTTACGCAGGATTCGGCGAAGACCAGAGAAATGTGAAGGGTGACCCCGACAGCCTGGCATTCACCGCTTACTGTCAACGTCAAGGTTGGAACGGAGAAGAAAGTCCGTGGACGCCCTTGCCTTGGGTCTTGGTCAAAGACGGCAAAGCCCTCCCCCCAGTCGACCCCTTTCACAACGGAGAATTGCTACCACACGAAGTGGTCATCTCTCATCCCGATTTTCCCGCGACTCAAGATTTGGGTTTGAGGTGGTATGCGGTGCCGATTTTGGCGGACATGGCGCTGAAAATTGGCGGTGTCGTTTACCCATTCGCCCCCTTCAATGGCCATTACCTCGGAACTGAAATTGCAGCTCGTAACCTGACCGATCCCGATCGGTACAACGCTTTGAAGCCCTGGGCTGAGGCATGCGGCATTTCTACAAAGGCCAGACGCGCCCTTTGGCAGGATGAAGCCTTGGTGCGGCTCAACCAAGCCCTGCTCGCCAGTTTTGACGCTGCGGGCGTGACCGTGGGTGACCATCACGAGTTGGGACGTGCATTCGAGCAGTGGTGTCAGGTAGAGCAACAACAAGGTCGTGATGTGCCTGGGGATTGGTCGTGGTTGACTCCTCCGATGTCGGGGAGTTTGACCCCCCAATACCACCGACATTTCACCAACGGCGTCGTCACGCACACCAATTACTTTTATCAACCCCCGGTAAGTGTTCGTGGATTGACCTTCCAATCGAAGGCCAAGGAGACCCACCGATTGCTTGCACACGACGCTTTCGAAAACGACTCCGACATCAAGCGATGTCCGTTTTCATTGGCCTCGCTCAGCCAAAACCTCAAATCCCTTTGGAAATGACAAGTCACGAAATCGACTACACCATTTACGGCGACGACTTGCAGGCCGTTGAAATTGAATTGGACCCCCAGGAAACTGTGGTGGCCGAGGCGGGTGCCATGAATTGGATGGAGTCTGACATCGCTTTTGAGGCACGCATGGGCGACGGAACGGCGGCGAGATCAGGCATCTTGGGCGGACTGGTGAGCATGGGAAAGCGCGTGCTCACCGGCGAATCCCTCTTCATGACCCATTTCACGAACCAAGGGGTTGCCAAGCGCCGCGTGGCCTTCTCCTCTCCGTACCCTGGCAAGATCATGCCTGTCGATTTGGCCCAACGAGGCGGCACCCTGATGTGCCAGAAGGACGCCTTCCTCTGCGCAGCAAAGGGAACTAAGGTTTCCATTGCGTTCACCAAGCGTATCGGCGCTGGATTCTTCGGCGGCGAAGGCTTCATCCTTCAAAAGCTGGAAGGCGATGGCATGGCCTTTTTGCACGCGGGCGGCACGGTGGTGGAGCGCCATTTGGACAACGAAACGTTGCGCGTTGATACGGGCTGTATCGTTGGATTCACGCCGGGTGTGGACTACGCAATCGAGGCCGCTGGAGGTCTGAAGTCCATGTTTTTTGGTGGCGAAGGGTTGTTCCTCGCAACACTCCGCGGCACGGGAACGGTATACCTCCAAACCCTGCCCTTCAGCCGATTGGCCGACCGGGTCATCCGACATGCGCCAAGCCTGAAAGGCTCCTCAAAAGGAGAAGGATCTGTGTTGGGGTCCCTCGGACGAATGGTCGACGGCGACGGATTCTGACGTCAGTCAGAAAACACCACGGTTTTATTGCCGTGGATGAAGACTCGGTCCTCGAGATGAAGTCGCAATCCACGGCCCAGGGCTTCTCGCTCGCACATGCGCCCCTTGCGACGGAGGTCGGCTGGCGTGTCGGTGTGTGACACCCGGATGACTTCCTGTTCAATGATGGGCCCTTCGTCCAGCTCCTCCGTGACGTAATGGCACGTCGCACCGATGAGCTTGACGCCTCGTTCAAAAGCCTGATCGTAGGGCCTCGCACCCACGAAGCTGGGCAAAAAACTGTGGTGGATGTTGATCATGCGGCCTCGTCGTTTGGCAATCATGTTGGCTGGAATGATCTGCATGAAACGCGCCAAAACTGTCAAATCCACCTGGTGTTCGTCAAGCAGCGCATCCACCTTCTCAAAGGCCAAATCCTTGGGTTGGTGGGTGAAATCAACGTGATGGAACGGAACCTTGTACCACGCTGCGTATTCCCCCATTTCCGGGTGATTCGCGATGACACATGCGATGTCGCAATGAAGTTCTCCGCTGCGCCAACGCTGAAGGACATCCACCAGACAGTGCGACGCTTTGGTGGCGAGCAGCGCCACCTTGGGTTTCTCAGCCATGGAGGAAACCCTGACATTCAACCCCAACTCCTCACTCACTTCCGACAATCCATCACGCAGGGTCGCAGCGCTCCAAGCCATGGAAGTCGCACCTGCATCTTGCTCAACCTCGTAGCGCATGAAAAAGTGCCCTGATGCCACGTCAGAATGTTGGTGAGCCTCCAAAATTGTGGCCCCAAGATTCGACAGGCTTGCGCTCACTTTGGCAACCACCCCACGCTTGTCCGGACAATCGACAATCAATCGACATCCATGGCTGTCTTTCATGTTCTTCATCCAATAAAAGATACATGCCAAACGCGAAGAATTGCGACACGTGACGGAAGATTGGAGAAAGAGGTCATATTTTCGCGCCTCCAAATCATGACCATGAAGAACATTTTCCTCCCCCTCTGCCTAGTTGCCGGCGCTGCCGCATTCACAGGTTGTGAAAAGCCTGTCGCCTGTGAAGAAGGCAACAAGGCCACCCTCACCATCACCAACCTCACGGTGTGCACCCCAGACATCAAGGTCAACGGCGACGTAGAAGTCTCCAACTTTGGTGACAACACGATCGACGCTTACGGCACCACTGTTGTCATTGAGTTGGACGAAGGAACCTACGACATCAAAGGTGACCTGCCTCTCATCACCGCCTGCACAGAGCGCGACACCACCATTGAAGCGGTGTGCGGTGGCGAGTACACCTGGGACTTCTACTGAGCGAATCCATTGCCCATCAAAAAAGGCGCCGCATGGCGCCTTTTTTTTGTGCGTGATGGCCAGAACTCACTCACCAAACACCTGCAGCTGAGCACTCCGAACGGTGCCGGTGGATGTGCGCAACTGATAAACGTACGTGCCTGCCGTCAATCCATCGACGTTGAATGACTCGAGGTGCCGGCCTGCTGGGCGGTTCGACTGGGTCAACCAAGAACGCACCTCTCTTCCTTGCAAGTCAAAAAGTGCCAGGGTCACCTCGGCCGGTTGGCGCAAGTGAAATCCGACCTTGACCTCTCCTTGCGCCACTGGGTTGGGCCATGCAGGAAACAAGTTGTCGTGTTGGTACACCACCATGGTGTTTTGGTCTGGGGCCGAAAGCACGATGTCCTCATCTCCTTCTTCGTAAGGAACGCCCTGAAGGAACAGGACAAACATCTCCTCCGTGGTGAAATCACCCCAAAACATGGTTTGTGGCGGATCGTTGGGATTGAATGGGTTGCTTGCCGTGTTGTCATAGGTGGCATAGGCTTCAACCACATATCCTGCCGGGATGCGAACCATTTGAGGGTAGGTGAAAATGCCCTGCCAATTGAAATCCCATTCAGGAATGGAAATCAGTGGAATCGTGTCCTGCGCATTGGGTGAACGGGCGAACACTTCCCACGCTTGGCCCAAAAGGTGGCAATGCGGGGTGATGCTGATCAAACTGACGTCCTCCAACATGGTCACCGAACCATGAAAGGTGGTCTCTTGGTTCGCTGGAATGATGAATGAACCCCATCCTCCATCCAGAGAGGTGGGATCCATGATGAACGTCTCCACTTCTCGTTGAATCGGCTCTTGGGCAAAAAACAAGTTGATTTCAGTTTGGTCCGTCTGCTCCACGGCAGAGGGTCCATAGTGCATCTGAAGAAGCAAGTGACTTCCTGGTTGAGCCACGTGGCCGATGGTGGGAGGAAATTCCAACGGCGGCGTGCCTGGCACCCAACCGCCAAACAAAAACTGATCCACATCCACACCGTAATCGCCAAAGCTTTCATAGCCTGGATTGGGGTCAGCCGCATCCATGGCTTGGGCCTGGGAGATGACATAGGGGTTGTCGGTGTATCCAATCAAGGCGTGGTGATCCACCGCGCTGTTGCCCGGTCTGATTTCGACAGCCGCAATTTCAGTAGACTCCGTGAAGCCCGTCGGAATGACGAAGACTTGATATTGGTCTTGCATGTTGCCGAGGTGGGTGAATGGCTCTGGCATGCTCAGCACGAGGTCGGGCTCGCCGATTTGGCTGCCTTCAGGAAAACTGGGCAATCCTGGATTGTTGGCGGGATCACCCTCGGGCATTCCTTGCTGCACCCAGGCGCTGATCAAAGCTTTTTGGTCGTCCGTCAAAAACCGCTCGCCACGGAGTGAGCTGTAGTTGTGGTCCGGAGTCCACGGGGGCATGTAATTGGTTTGGGTGACGTATTCGATGAACGAACCAAACGCTGACACCTCTTCGTAGGTCGTGAAGGGCATGGGGCCGATTTCACCCTCTCGATGGCACTCGGTGCACTGGGTGTAAATGAGTGGCGCAATGTCTTCGTGAAAGGTCACTGTCTGGGCATTGACGGCCCCTCCAAGAAAGAGGACAGCAACCACCAAATGAGTCAACTTGAAATCGTAAGTCATCCAACCAAGGTATGAACCAACACAATGCCAACCAATTGCGTCCAGTTTGCGAAAGGATTGACGACCTTTCCACCATGAAGAACGCCCTCACCTTTTTGGGATTGTGCTTGATGCTTTTGGCGTGCACGAACAGTTCCATGGCCCAAACGGAAAACCGCGGTTTCATCGTCAACGTGGGCGACGCGATGCCCGATTTCGTCCTGAACGACCTAGACGGTCAAGTGCACACGAATGAATCCCTGCTCGGTCAGGTTTACGTGTTGCAATTCACGGCGTCATGGTGCAGCGTGTGTCGCGCCGAGATGCCTCATTTGGAATCCGAGGTTTGGCAGGAATTCCAGGACAGGGACTTCATGCTCCTGGGTGTTGACCTCGATGAACCGCGAGACAAGGTTGCAAACTTCACGCAGCAAATGGGGGTCTCTTATCCCATGTGTCCCGACTCGGCAGGAACGGTGTTCTACAGCATTGCCGCCCCCAAGTCTGGGGTCACTCGAAACGTGGTTGTGGACAGAGAAGGGCGCATCGCCATGCTCACCCGCCTTTTTGACAAAGAAGAATTCGCCCGCATGGTTGGGACCATCGAAGCGTTGACTTCTTCAGAATGAACGGGGGCTGTGCCCCTCAATCCTTGGCGGCCAATCGGTAGCGCAGTTGAATCAATCCTGATTCGTAGGACGCCGCACCCACAGCCTCCAAGTCGACACTCGGTCGGCCTTTTGGAAAGAGTGGGATGCCGTCGCCGAGCAAAGTGGGCACCACGCTGAGGGTCCACTCGTCGATTTGGGCGGACAAGGCTGCGATGAGCTGACCTCCCCCATCGCACCAGACGACCTCCTCGCCTTCGGTGGCTGGAGTTTGGCCCTCCAACCACGAGGCCATGTCCGTCAAATTTCCAAAGGTGATTCCTTCTTGAGGCGACATGTCAGCCGCTTTCGACGTCACCACGAAAATGGGCCACTTCCCGACGTGCGGAAAAACGCCATCACACAAGGCGGTCAGCACCTCGAAGGTGCGACGTCCCACCACGTAAGCCTTGACCCTGCTGGCAAAGGCCATGTAACCGTAATCCTCGTCTTCACGCTGAACAGAGGCCAAAAAGTCCAATCCGTCGTCCGCGGCAGCGAGACAACCATCCAAGCTCATGGCGGCAAATACCCCAATGCGACGCCCACCAATCACGGCTTGATGCCTTCGAGTTCATTCAGCACAAACGCCCACTTGTCGGCCTGCTCGTCAAGGATTTTGCCGATGGGTTTGCCCGCGCCGTGGCCCGCGTTTGTCTCCACACGGAGGAGCACTGGACGCGGTCCGCTATGCGCTGCTTGGAGTCGTGCTCCAAACTTGAAGCTGTGTGCCGGCACCACGCGGTCGTCGTGGTCCGCTGTGGTGACCATGGTGCTGGGGTACGTCACGCCGTCGCGCAGGTTGTGCACCGGCGAGTAGCCGTAGAGGTTGTCGAAGTCCGCCTTGGAGCTGTCCGCACAACCGTACTCCGGAATCCAACCCCACCCGATCGTGAACTTGTGGTACCGCAGCATGTCCATCACGCCAACCGCAGGAAGTGCGACGCGCGCAAAGTCTGGACGTTGGGTCATAATGGCGCCCACGAGCAACCCCCCGTTGCTGCCTCCTGCGATCGCCAGTTTGTCGTGGGAGGTGTACCCTTCGGCCACAAGATGGTCTCCAGCTGCGAAGAAGTCGTCAAACACATTTTGCTTGTCAAGGAGCATTCCCGCCTTGTGCCACGCTTCACCAAATTCCCCTCCGCCGCGCAAGTTGGGCATGGCGTAAATCCCACCACGCTCGAGGAACGCAATGTTGCTCGCGCTGAAACTCGGCGTCAAGCTGATGTTGAATCCGCCGTAGGCGTAAAGCAACGTTGGGTTGGTGCTGTCTTTCTCAAGGCCCTTCTTGTGGACAACGAACATGGGGACGCGCGTGCCGTCCTTTGAGGTGTACCACTCCTGGCGTGCTTCAAATTCTGAAGGATCAAACGCCACGTCAGGCATGCTCCACAGCGTGGACTCTCCCGAAGCGATGTCGAGTTTGTAAATCGACGTGGGCTGGGTGAAGGACGTGAATGCGTAGTACAGTTCAGTCGCGTCCATCTTGCCGCCGAATCCACCCACAGACCCCACTTCTGAAGGCAAGGTCACGACGCGCGGATTGGAGCCGTCCAAATCGCATCGCAAGACCCGATTCGAGGCGTTGTGCAAGTAGGTGGCCCAAAGTTGTCCCCCGACCACGCTTACCGACTCGAGCAAGTCTTCTGACTCGGGAAGGATGTCGTGCCAGAGCGCCGTGTTCGACGGGTCAGCGGGATCGGCCGCCACCAGGCGGTACCGTGGCGCGCCGATGTCCGTCAGCATGTACAACGCACCGTTGACGTGCTCGACCAGTGATGAGTGGTGCTTGAAGCCTTCGACGAGCGGCATCCAGTCCGCGCCACCCTCCTTCAACGACTTCACGTGCAGGCTGTTGCCGTCCGTCCCCGTGCTGGTGTTCAGCACGACGTACTCGCCGTCCTCAGTCGTGCCGCAGAAATGGTAGCGGTTGGGCTCGTCGTCGTTGCGGAACACCAATTCATCTTCCGACTGGGGCGTGCCGACTTTGTGGAAGTAGACGCTGTGGAAGGTGTTCTCCGCACTGTATGCCGAGCCTTCAGGCGCAGGGTATCGGCTGTAGTAGAACCCGCCTTCCACCCAAGCCGCGCCCGAAAACTTCACCCACTCAAGCACCTCGCCCGTGGACTCTCCCGTGGTCAAGTCCAGGACGCGCATCTCTTGCCAGTCGGAGCCGGCGGCGTTGCGAACTTCCACCACGTAACGGCCGTCCGGCGACGCCCCCGAAAGATTGGCGGTCACCGTACCGTCCTCGCTCAATGCGTTGGGATCAAGGAACACGCGTTCCTCTGCCTCATCCGAGTCTTTGACGAAGATGACGCTTTGGTTTTGGAGTCCGTCGTTGCGGGTCAAGAAGACCTTCTCCCCGATCCGGCGAGGAATGCCCACGCGCGGGTGATTGAAAAGTTCCTCGCACCGAGCACGAAGCGCCTCCCGTTCAGGCAGGCCATCCAAAAAATTCCGCGCAGTGGCGGCTTGCGCAGCGACCCATTCCACGACCTCCGGGTCGCGGTCGTCTTCCAACCACCGGTAGGGATCGGCAACGGGCGTGTTCCAAAGGGTGTCGACAACGTCAACGGTTCGGGTTTTTGGGTACGTCATGGGATCTGAAGAAGATGGACCGCAAGAAAAAAGGCTCGCCGCGACAACGACAGCCATGGGCCAAACAAGAGAAAATTGCACCTGGTTCATGCCCGTGAAAGTAGGCGAAGGTGGTGCGGATTGGATTCGTAAAAGCAAGGCAGTTGTCCCCACCTCATCCACAATGCAATCAGTCCTTCACTCGGTTGAACCTGAGCATTTTGAGCATCCACTTCGGCAAAGCTTTGCCCTGGGGTCGTTTGCGGGTGTCGAGGTACCAGTTCAGCTTTTTCGCAATGGGGATTTTGTGCGTTTCCACAAATTCAATCCAGGTGCCGTCGGGGTCTTCGACGTAGGTGAATTGGCCGCTGGCCTCCCCCATTTCAAACGACGAAGAGCTGTCCACCGTGAAGGGAAACCCAGCTGCCTCAAGCTCTTTGCCCAACGCCTTCATGTCCCGGATGTCCCAGCACAGGTGAATGAATCCAAGGTCTCCCCAAAAGCGACCTTCGAACAGGTTTCTCGGGGTCCGATCCATGGCTTGGACCAATTCAATTTCTCCTCCGCCAAGCAGTTCACTGAACGCCCCTTGTGTGGGTTCAGAGCGCTTGAGGACGACACGGCGGTAGGTTTGGCCTCCACTTGGAAGGGGCTCAAACGCCGGATGAACGGCTGTTTCGTCCATGACCACATGGTCGTAACCCAACACGTCGCGGTACAGCTTCAACGATTTCTCTACGTCGCTGACGCCCAACACGGCTCCTCCAACGCCGCCGCCATAAGGTGCCGCACCGAACCACTCCTTGCTCTCAACCACCTCAAAGAGATAGCCGTGCGGGTCTTTCAAATAAAAGTGCTTGCTTCCGTCAGGGCGGGTGTGCACGGGTCCGAGGGAGGTGATGCCGCGCCGTGCGTGCTCGGCATGCATCGCGTCCGCGTCCTTGCACTTGATTTTGCAAATGAAAATGCCTGTATCTCCCAACTGACCTTCAAAGGAAGCCGGTTGGGGTTCTCGGCTGGTGAATTGCCAAATCTCCATTCCAGCACCTCCCCCCATGTGCAACGCCAACGCCGCGTGACGGGCATGCACTTCGCCTCCGGTGTAACGTGTCATCAAGGCGGCCTCCGCAGCCTCCTCAAACATCCGAATGTCAATCCCAAATGCGTGACGATACCACTTCCACGCCTTGTGTACGTCAGGAATGCCGATGCCGACTTGCTGGATGCCGCTGATCATTTTTGCCATGGGACAAAGATGCCAAACGACCTGCGCCGCCTCTTCATTTGGACATCGTCATTTCTCCACATCCCGCAAGGAAACACTTGACAGCAAGCGCTTCGTCACGGCAACTGCCGCGAGCACCACTGCTCCACCCACAAGACCCAGCGTCGCATCCGCAACCAACGAAGGCCATGCGTGCATCATGGCGTGGATTCCAGGGAGGTGGTGATGAAAAATGCTCCCGGACACGAGCAGCAAAGCCACCGTCCCAACGAAGCTCAACCCCTTAATGGTCCAAGGCAACGCCGCCACCATGAAGGCGCCAAGTTTTTGGGCTGAATGAGCATCGCGTTTCATCAAGGCGAGGCCTGCGTCGTCCATGCGTACGAGCAAAGCCACAACCCCATAGACCCCCACAGTGGCCAGCAAGGCGATGAGGGTGACTGAAATGATTTGGACAACAAGCACCGCATCCATCACTTGGCCCAAGGCCAGGATCACAATCTCAACCGACAAGATGAAATCGACGAGGACGGCCGACCGAATGCGCTCAGCCTCGGAAGGCCCAGTTTCAGGATGGTGATGACCTTTCCTCGAGGGACGGACGTAATGGACAACCTTTTCAACTCCTTCGTAGGCCAAGTAGCCGCCTCCAAGCACCAGAATCGGTTCAATGACCCAAGGCGCAAAGGCACTCAGGGCGAATGCCGCGGGCAAAATGATCAGCTTGTTCAGAAATGAGCCCTTGGTGATGGCCCAAAGCACCGGCAATTCACGTGACGACGAAAAACCCACCGCCTTCTCCGCATTGACCGCCAAGTCGTCGCCCAAAATGCCTGCCGTTTTCTTCCCGGCCACCTTGGTCATGGCCGCGACGTCGTCCATCAACGCAGCAATGTCATCGAGCAACGCAAAGAATCCGCTTGCCATGCGACGAAGGTACGACCTCCCGCAACTCCATGGAGATTCGTAACTTACTGGCCATGTGCCATTTCACACGATCATTCTTGAGGTGCCTGCTTGTGTTGTCGCCAGTTTTGGGGCATGCCCAAAGCGTCACGTACCACGCAGACGTTGCCCCCATCATCTTCAACCACTGCACGGAGTGTCACCGGGAAGGTGAAATTGGCCCCATGCCCCTCACCACATTCGCGGAAGTGCACGCCTACGGTGAGTTCATTGAGTACGTGACCGCCACAGACTACATGCCTCCATGGACTCCGGACGAAAGCGTGTCACATTTTGTGAGCGAACGTGTTTTGACCTCGGCCGAAAAGCAAATTCTGAGCGACTGGGTGGCCCAGGGCAAACCTGAAGGCGATCCTGTGGATAATCCGGGCATCCCCACTTTTCCTGAAGGAAGCCAAATCGGCGCTCCAGACATGGTGCTGTCCATGCCTGAGGCCTACAATCACGGCGGGGACATGACCGACCAATACCAAGTCTTCGTCCTGCCTGCCGACCCGGAAAACGACTTGTCGATTCGTGCGCTTGAAGTGAGGCCTGGAAACCGCAATGTGGCCCACCATGCCATTTTGGGCTTGGACATTTCTGGAACCGCGGCAAACCTCGATGCGCAAGATCCCGACCCAGGATACGAGAGCTTTGGAGGGTTTGGCTTCTCCGCGGAAAGCAATTTCTTTGGTGCGTGGGTCCCAGGAGCCTTGACGCTTGAATACCCTCCAGGCATTGGACGTACAGTCCCTGCTGGTTCAGACATTTTGCTCCAGATGCACTACGGGCCATCCCCAATCGCGGAAACCGACCTCACTGAGATCAATGTATTTTTCTCAGAGGAGCCCATTGAAAGAGAAGTAGAAACAGGCATCATGAGTCCCCAAAACCTGGACCAATTCTTCTTCTTGCCGGCAAACCAGCTCCGAACATTTCATGGCACCATGGAGGTCGCCACAGACGTCAGCCTACTCAGCATAGCACCTCATTGTCATTTGATTGGGGTTTCGTGGGATGTTTTTGCGACGTCCCCCAACAACCAAGACACCATACCGCTCATTTCCATCCCTTCGTGGGATTTCAACTGGCAGGGATTTTTCACCTTCCCTACTCTGACCAAGATTCCCGCAGGATACACTTTACACGGCATCGCTTCGTACGACAACACGAGTGCCAATCCATTCAACCCCAACGATCCGCCGCAAAATGTGACGTTTGGGGAAGGCACCACCGACGAGATGTTCTTTGTGTTCTTTGACTATGTCTTGTATGAAGAAGGAGACGAGCAAATTTCCCTGGAGCCAGCAGATCTCTCATGTCAAGAAGACCTGAATGGTGACGGCCTTGTGAGTGTCAACGACATTTTGGTGCTGCTGTCCGATTTCGGTTGCTCAGCCAACTGCGATGCCGACGTTGATTTGGACGACGCCGTCTCCATTTCTGACCTTTTGCAAATCTTGAGCGCCTTCGGCGACGGCTGTTGATGCAAGGCATGGAACCGGTTTGGCGCATCCTCATTTTTTTGGCTCCCCTCTGTCCGATTTGCCAAAACATGACCTTCGACCTGCGACAGCTCGAACAAGACTACAGCTACAGGTCAGTCGAATTTGTAGGTGTCTTTCCCAACGCGTCCACGACCCCAGCACAAATCGAGTCCTTCAAAGACACGTATGGCTTGTCCATGAATATGACTCAGGACACGGCTGGCTGGGCCCAAGCCTTGGGTGCGAAATGGACGCCGGAAGTGTTTGTGTTGGACCAACGCGATTCCGTGGTTTATCGGGGGCGCATCAACGACCGCTATTTCGCCCCTGGCAAGCGTAAACCCAAAACCAAGCGCCGTGACCTCGATGCCGCCCTTCGAGATTGCCTTGCCGGCAGGCCGGTTGGGGACCCTGTGACCGATGCGGTGGGCTGCCCCATCGAAGGGGTGCGCCTCACCCCTCCTCAGGACTGACGGTTCCGCTCCTCTTCGAGGTCTAACAGAGTGCGACATCGAACCGCGCTCCCAAAGAGCCCCAGGCCACTCATGAACACCACAAGGCCGAGGGTGCCTTCAACACACCACATCCACCATTCGGCCCCAGCTGCGCGGAATGCAGAAGCGTCCAAAGTCACCGAAAGCCCAGCACCAATGAGGAGGCATCCAAAACCTCCGTGCCTCAGCCACGTGTTTCTCAACTGCCGCGTGCGTTGTCCCATGTCAGTCAAACCTGAAGCATTGCGGATTTGTTGGCAGATCACAAAAAAAGGGCAGCCCTAAGGCCGCCCTTTCAGTTCCGGAATGAAAGAAGTGCCTCACTCAACCTCCACGTGGAAGCCCGTTTCCATGCTCACGTTGGCGTTGCAGGTTGCTTTCATTTCGAAGTGAAACTCACCTGAGGCATCGGCAGGCACTGTCACCGTTTCGCTGAAGGCGTCAAACTCCGTCAACTCGGCCGACCACACCACAGTCTCTGTGGCCTCGTCGATGAGTTCAAGCTCAGCAGAAGCGATGCCGTCGCTGTCCGTGACCGAGCCTTCCACGACCACATCTGTGCCCGCAGCCCAAGTGGGCTCACCGTGCCAATTCGCAGGGTCTTCGCCACCCACAGAAGTCAGCGTGAACTCGGGTATGTGGCTGTTTTCGATATGCAAATCAGTAAGGAAAGTTGCTACGTTTCCTTCAGCGTCGACAAGGTCAACAATCACGTGCCACAAGCCACGCGCAGTCAATGGCACATCAACGTGTAAATCAGCTTCAGCTTCTGTGCCGTCGAGTTCTATGGTGCGAAGTACACTCCAATCTGTGCCACTGTATAATATCAAACCGTCTTCGTGCTCGTCACCGTCATCAGTGACCTCGTGCGCATGCCCCTCACCGGAATGAATATCATATCGGACCTGACTCAATCCTTCGTTGTCACAAAAGATGTCTTCGATATCCACGTGGTCCCCAGCTTCTCCTTCGATTTCATCGGCAGTGATGCTGTTCATGGCGCCCAACCCTGTGCATACGGTCGGTGCTTCCGTGTCTGTGTTTTGGCAGGAAGCGAAGACGATGGCCACTCCGAGAATGACCGAAGATTGAATATTGAATTTAATGTTCATGAATTTTTGTCTTTGTGTGAATCGTGCTTCAACGTTTTGATGAAGCGGAGTTGCACCCACCTGCCTTGGGCGACGAGGCCCAAAGCACGGTAAGCGCTGATGTGGTCAAGCCAAGCGCGGTTGAAGGCATTTTGCACCTCCAAGGACCATTGTCCATTTGCGATGGTTTGAGAGAGCATGATGTCCGCCAAGACTGCGCCTGGCGTAGTGTCCTCGTTCCTGGCCGTCAACGTCGCCGGTGCCAAGGCCCTGCAGCTGAGGTTCAAGGAAAGCCCTTTGCGGGTTTGACCTTCCCAAGTCAAGAGGGCTTGAGCAGGAGTTGTGAATGGCAATCCCAGTCCTGTCTGCAGGTCCCATTGCCCCAGCACCGACCCTTGGATCGAAATCACTTGCCACTCAGAGTGGTGGCTCGCCTGCGCTTCCATGCCCGTTCGAAACGCATCGTTGGCTCGAAACTCATAGATCTGTCCGGCGTGCGAGATGGGCGCAAACCTGGCACTGGGCGTCAAGGAGATGAATCCTTTGTGCATGGCTGCGAATCCTTGTGCGCTCCATCGCCAGCCAAGTGGCTTGGAATCGTTGGTCAACGAAATTCGGCCTTCACCCGCCCACTCTGTTTGAAGGTTTGGGTTGCCTTGTTCAAATCGAAACGAACCATGGTGAATGCCATTGGCACCCCACTCGTGGTTGCTTGGCACACGGCCGTATGCCACCAGGGTCAACGTGCCTGAAGTTGAACCCTCCTTTACCTTCAAGGGGATTTGCCATGAGAGCATTCCCCCAGGCCTGAGCGTTTCAAAGGCCAGGGCCCTGACGTCCGCACCGACCGCTTCACCTGAAGCGTTGTAGAGCGGCTCTGAATGCCCAGCTTGATCCGCATAGACCAAATCCAATCGAGCCGCCACAGTGCCGTTTGACAGCATGGATTCAGCCATGGAAGAAACGCGAAGGCGGCGATGCGTCGGCAACAAGAATTCCCAACCTGAAGTGGTGACGTGTTGCCCCTCAAATTGCATGCCGTACGATCCATGGGGGCCGCGATGGCGGGCCTCACCAAAAGTGCTCCATTCCTCGAGTGCCAAGCTTAAATCCGACTCCGGTAACGGTCCCCATCCATGGGCATGAGGAGGCGCAAATTCCTGCCTTTGAATCGCCTTCGCGCAGGAATTCCTCGGGTGTGATCACGCACATGGGATTCGTCGCCAGAGCTGGCAACCTCAGAGGGGGGATGCACGCGTTGCACATCGCC
>JAOIQU010000040.1 GCA_028141885.1 Flavobacteriales bacterium
AAGAAATTGTTCTGACAGGCGTCAACATTGGAGACTTTGGCACAGCCAATGGCGAAACGTTGCTGGATTTGGTGCGCGAGCTTGATGCGATTGAAGGCGTGGAACGCTTCCGCATCTCCTCCATTGAGCCCAACTTGCTGACCGACGAGATCATTGATTTTGTCAGCACCTCCGCCAAATTCCAACCCCACTTCCACATCCCCCTGCAATCCGGGTCGGATGAAGTCCTGTCGGCAATGCGTCGCCGCTACCGCACAGCGTTGTACGCCAGCCGCATCCAACGGATCCGTGAGCGGATGCCTCACGCGAGCATTGGTGTGGACGTGATTGTGGGATTTCCCGGAGAGTCGAACGAGCATTTTTTGACAACAGTCAACTTTATCAAATCACTGGAAATAAGTTATTTGCACGTCTTCACCTACAGCGAAAGACCCAACACGACGGCCCTTCGAATTGAGGATGTGGTCCCCGTGCCAGACCGAAAAAAACGCAACAAGACGCTGCGCAACGTGAGCCTGAAAGCCCAACGTGCGCACTATGAGGCGTTCTTGGGTTCTGAGCTGCCTGTCTTGTTCGAGGACGCTGTGGAAGATGGTCTCCGAATGGGATACACCCCCAACTACATTCGGGTGGCTGCACCGGCGGATTTGGTGAAAGGCAACGACATCCGAACCGTCACATTGGATCGAATCGACCCGCTGGGATGGGTTCATGCCTCCCTGAACTGACTGACGTAGCTTCGCCTCATGTATCCCAACCTCTACTACGCCTTGCTCGATTTGTTTGGGTGGGAATTGCCCGCACTGAAACTGATCAACAGTTTTGGCTTGTTTGTGGCGCTGGCTTTCCTCGCTGCACATGGACTGCTGGGCAGGGAATTGAAACGACATGCGGCGCTGGGCAACTTCAAAGCCCAAACCTCCACGGAAGTCGTGGGGCACGCGCCCAACCCCATTGATTTGGCCATTCAAGCGCTGATGGGTTTTGTGCTGGGATGGAAGGTCCTCTACTTGGTCGTGAACGCGGGCACCCTGTTTCAAGGTTCAGGCCTTCCTCAAGCCCATTTGTTCAGCACAGAGGGCAACGTGCTGTGGGGCGTCCTCGGTGCCATTGCCTTGGCGGGCTGGCGGTATTGGGAAGTCAAGCGAGCCCAACTCCCCGAACCCAAAACCGTGGCGCGAAAAATCCGACCTGAAGAACTCGTGGGTGGCGTGACTGCGGCCGCAGCCATTGGAGGCATTGCCGGTGCAAAGCTCTTTCACTTGCTGGAGTACCCCGACGAATTCATCGCCTTCATCCAACAGCCCAGTTTGAATGCCTTCCTCGGAGGTCTGACCATCTATGGGGGCTTGATTGTCGGTGGGATTTCGGTGTACGTGTTTGCCCGTCGCAACAACATGAATTTTCTGCGCTTGGCGGACGCCACATCGCCTGGCTTGTTGCTCGCTTATGGCATTGGCCGCATGGGGTGCCAAATCAGCGGCGACGGCGACTGGGGCATCCCCAACCCGTTTCCCAAGCCCGGGTGGCTTTCGTGGGCACCGGATTGGGTTTGGGCCTATGCCTACCCCAACAACGTCAATGCCGTCTACGGCCCCCGTGCAGCAGGATACACCGGCAAGTTGATTGACCCCAGCATTCAAGTTTGGCCGTCATTCCAAGGCTACGGCACATACCTCGACCCCGCCGTCTTCCCCACCCCGATTTACGAAACCACGGCCGCCGTACTGGGATTTGCACTCTTGTGGAGCATGCGCAAGCGATGGCAAACGCCAGGCAAAATGTTCGCCGCCTATCTGGTGTTCAACGGTTTTGAGCGCTTCTGGATCGAAAAAATCCGGGTCAACACCACGTTCGACTTGTTGGGCATCACCATGACCCAGGCGGAGCTCATCTCCGTGTACACCATGCTTGCGGGCATTGCGCTTTGGGTTTGGGTCTCGCGCAAGAAGTGAACTGGAAGCTTAGTCCGCGGGATTGAATGTGAGGCAGACGCCGTTGATGCAGTAACGTGTGCCCGTTTCGGTTGGACCGTCGGGGAAAACGTGTCCGAGGTGGCTGTCACACCCTGAACAACGCACTTCAATTCGAACCATGCCGTGAGAGCGATCGAGGATTTGGGTGATGTTTGCTTCGGGAGCTTCGCGGTCGAAGCTGGGCCAACCGCATCCGGCATCAAACTTCGAAGGGCTGTCGAACAAGGCTTTGTTGCACCCCTTGCAATGGTAGCTTCCTTCTCGCCATTCGGCGTTGAATTTGCTGGAATGCGGGCGTTCTGTGCCCGATTCGCGCATGACGCGATGCTCCTCGTCAGAGAGCTTGGCCCTCCACTCTTCTGGCGTCAAATTCAAGATCCTTGAGATTGACCGCCCGAACCACCGCGACGACCTCCACCACCGGGTTTGCCTTTTCTGCGAAAGGACTTCCCTCCGCCCTGACCGCCTTTGCCGCGACCGCCTCCTGAACCGCCTGCATGACGACGACCTCCCCCGTGACGTCCTCCGGAACCACCGCGATTTCCTCCGCGTCCGCGCGAGCCTGACGACTTGGGGTCGTAGGTCGGAGTTGCACCGAGTGAGGCGGGCACCTCCAACTTGGGCACTTCTTTTTCGATGAGCTTTTCAATCTTTCCAAATCGACGCATGTCGTCAGGCGTCACCAACGTGATTCCTTCTCCTTTGCGTTCCGCCCGAGCCGTCCGACCGATGCGGTGGACGTAGTCTTCCTCGTTGGGGGGCACGTCGTAGTTCACCACGAGCTCGATGCTGTCAATGTCAATGCCACGTGACACCACGTCCGTGGCCACGAGGATGGGCAGCTTCTGCTGACGGAATGCCAACATCACCTCTTCGCGTTCAGACTGTTCAAGGTCGCTCGACATGCGACCACATTTGATGCCAGCCTTGCGGAGAGCGCGGACCACTTGACCCACGGTTCTCTTGCGTGAGGTGAAGACGATGCCGCTTTTCACGTTCCGATCCTTCAAGACATCGACCAGCACCGCATCCTTTTGGTAGTCAAACACGATGTATGCGCCCTGCTTGACTTTGGCCGCAGGCTTGCTCAACGCAAGTTGCACGGTCACCGGGTCGTTGAGGAGATCGTGGGCCAAAGTGCGCATTCGATCCGGCATGGTGGCGGAAAACAACAGCGTCTGACGCTCCGCACGACAATGCTGTGCAATGCGCATGATGTCTTGGTGAAAGCCCATGTCAAGCATCCGATCTGCCTCATCGAGAATCAAGACCTCCAAAGACGACAAGTCAACGTAACCCAACGTCAAATGGGACAGCATACGCCCTGGCGTGACAATGATGATGTCCGCACCTTCGGTCAGGGCTTTCTTTTCTTGCGCAAATTCTTTGCCCGTGCCTCCCCCATAGATGGCGAGGGACGTGATGCCGGTGTAGTAGGCAAAGCCTTGGGCTGCCTGGTCAATTTGGATGGCCAATTCACGGGTGGGAACCACAATCAAGGCCTTGACTTTGCCGTCGTTGGGCGTGTCCATGATTCGGTCCATCGTCGGCAACAGGAACGCGGCCGTCTTGCCTGTGCCTGTCTGCGCGATGCCCAAAATGTCTTTCCCCTTGACGGCATGAGGAATGGCCTGCCCCTGGATGGGCGTGGCCGTCTCAAACCCCATGGACCAAAGTCCGTCTTCAATGTCTGGATGCAAATCAAGGTCCTCGAAACGAACCCTTTCCGCCACGGGCTTATTCTCCTCTTGGCGCTCAGAATGTTGTTCTTCCACGGAACTAAGGTACAGCGAATCCCATGCACGAAACTGCCATCCCCTCTGTGGCTCAAATTGCACATTGTGCATCCATGCAACGTTAACTTGAGCCACGCCGTCCTATCCATGCGTAAGCGCATCCAATCCTGATGATCTCTACCCACGTTCAGCTTCGTTCATGCATTCACGTCCTGGCCGTGCTGGGGATTTGGCTTTCCGGGGGCGCTGCATATGCAACCCACCTGGTAGGCGGTGAATTGACCTACTCGCATCTCGGAGGCAACACATATGAGGTCACACTTACCGTTTTTCGAGATTGTGGACCTGCCAACACGCTGGGCACAGGATTTGACGACGAGGTGTACATCGGCATGTGGAGCGGTTCAGGGGCCATTGGTTTCAACGATGTGTTGACCATTCCTTTGGTGCAATCCAATGTGACAGATGTGCCTGTGATTTTGGGAAATCCATGTGGCACGCCCCCCCCTGAGCTTTGCATCGAACAAGCCATCTACAGCACCACAGTCGACCTCCCAGCCACGAATTACGGGTGGGACTTGGTGTGGCAGAGATGTTGCCGAAACCCCTCCATCTCCAACCTCCAGAACTTTGGGGGCAGCGACAATCCCGGCGCCACATTTGTCGCTCACATCCCTGGTGACATCGGCATCCCCAATGCATTTGTCAACAGCAGTCCGACCTTCCTCGAGTTGCCGCCTGTGGCCGTGTGTGCGAATTTCGAGTTCACTTGGGACCACAGCGCCACGGATGACGACGGGGATGAGCTCGTGTATTCGCTTTGTGCCCCTCTGGACGGAGGCGGAACCGACGGTGGTGGCGGATACGACAGCCCCATCCCCAATCCGCCGGCAGCTCCCCCATACCAAGAGGTGGCTTACGTCGGCCCGTACAGCGGGGACTACCCCATCGCATCGGATCCCACGATGGCCATCGACCCAGTCACAGGGATGATCACAGGAACCCCAACGGTGCCAGGTCAATATGCCATTGGCATCTGTGTGTCCGAATACCGCGACGGGGTGTTGCTCAGCACCACCATGCGCGATTTTCAATTCAACGTCACCCTGTGCGACCCCAACATCCAATCGGTGGTTGCGCAACAAGCCCCTGAGCAATTGTGCATCGGTGAGACCATGACCCTCACCAACAATTCCATCAACGGTTCGAGCTACGCGTGGGACTTTGGGGTGCCTGGAAGCACCTCTGACATCAGCGATGAGTTTGAGCCAACCTACACTTGGCCAGAACCAGGAGATTATTGGGTGACCTTGATTGTCAATCCTGGGTGGCCATGTGCGGACACCTCAGAGGTGATGTATCAAGTTTGGCAACCTCTGGAACCTGAAATTGTGGTCTCCGGATTCAATTGCGAAGAGGAAGACACGTATTTCGACTTTGAAGTCAACGGCAACCTGAATGGAGACGCCCAATTGCTTTGGACGTTTGACAACGGAAGCCCTGAGGTGGCCAACACAGCTGCGCCTGGAGGGATCTTTTTTGACAACGCTGACACATGGGAGGCCAGTGTGAACGTCAACAACAATGGCTGCTCCGCGGATGCTACCCTCGTTTGGGAAGCCCCAGCGAATCCCGTGGCGGCTGTGGAGGATCAGTACCAATTCTGCGGTGGGTTGACCCTGGACTTCAACAATATGTCCGAGAATGCCGAGGCCTTTTATTGGAATTTTGGCGACGGCTTCAACGGTGGGCTGAGCGGAACCAGCACCGACGTCAACCCCACATACACGTTTCCTGACACCGGCACCTACGTCATCACATTGACGGCGGAAGCGCCCTTCACGTGTCCTGATGTCACGACTGCTGAGGTGGAAGTGCAATTCCTCCTGGAACCGACATTCAACCTCCCACAGCCCGATTGTTTTGACGATCATTTCTACGAATTGACGGGCACAGCTTCTGTGGATGAGAACACCATCTACGAATGGGATTTCGGCGGAATCACCTCATTGAGCACGACAGAGGGACCGGTGGTGACTGGGCTCCTGTATGCGCAACCGGGGACGTACGAAGTGACCTTGACCGCCAGCGTCCCTGGGTTGGAAGGCTGCATCCAATCGTACTCAGACGACTTGACGGTGATCGCAGAACCCACCATCGGATTTGACGCAGGACCATGGAGCGGTTGCCCTGCCCACACGGTGAGCTTCTCCAACCTCTCCACCACCGAGACTGCGACCACTTACGTCTGGGACTTTGGCGATGGAACGACCTCCACTGCGGCCAATCCCAACCACATTTACGAGATGCCTGGCACCTATGTGGTGTCCTTGAACATGGAAACAGGTGGGTTTTGTGAGCGCAGCTTGTCTTTGACCTCCGACCAAGTGGTGGAAGTCCACCCCACTCCTGACGCCAATTTGTCCATTCACCCTTTGGAGTTGGACATTCTCAATCCCCAAATCTGGGTGGGCTATGCCGGCGACGACGAGGTGGACTGTTACTACAACTATGGGGATGGGCAAGGAGAAAATGGCTGTCAGCAATCCTACACGTTTTCCGACGGAGGTACCTTCACAGTGACCCAAACGGTCATCAATGAATTTGGATGCACCGACATTGCCGAAGCCGACGTCGCAGTCAGCGGTTCCACGTTCTATGCGCCCAATTCCTTCACGCCAGATGGAGATGGCCTCAACGACGTTTGGATTCCAATTGTCAGCGGAGTGACGGCATATGAGTTGCGCATCACCAACCGCTGGGGCCAAACGGTGTTTGAAACCACCGACCCAGAGGAACCTTGGCTGGGCCAGTTCAGAGAGGACGGACAACACTACTGTCCGAGCGGCATGTACATCTTCCAAGTGACCTACACCGACCAAATCGGATACCCCCGTGAAGTCAGAGGGCACATGTTCTTGATTCGGTGAATCCATTGGTGGGAATTTGCCTACCTTGACGCCAAGAAGAGAACGATCATGTCGAGCTACGAGAACCAAGATGAACTCTACTCCCGGCCTGTGCGCGCCGGGAAAAGAACCTACTTTTTTGATGTTAAGGCCACGCGGGGTAAGGACCTTTACATGACGATCACGGAGAGCAAACGCCGTTTTGACGATCACGGCAACGTGAGCTACTCGAAGCACAAAATCTTCCTGTATCGCGAGGACTTTGACAAGTTCGAAGACGGATTCTTGGACGCCGTAGACAAGATCAAAGAGCTCATGGAAACCGGGGAATTCAGAGACCCCATCGCGGAACGCCAAGCGCAGGAGCAAGAGGAATCTCAGGTGGACAACGAGGCTGGCGAAAGCACATCCACTGCGGAACAAACCGAAAGCACGAGCGAAGACGACATCGCCTTCGACGACCTCTGATTCCTTGATAAAGGACGGGGTGAGTGTGCAAAACTCACTCCCTGCCCAGCCCACACGGTCTGTACCTTTCGCTCAAACGCGGAAACACAGCATTCATGGGCAAAATCATCGCCATTGCGAACCAAAAAGGTGGTGTCGGGAAAACCACCACAGCGATCAATATCGGCGCCTGCCTCGGCGTCCTGGAATTCAAAACCTTGTTGGTGGACTTGGACCCGCAAGCCAACGCTTCGAGTGGTGTCGGCATCGATCCTCGCACGGTCGCTGAGGGCAGCTATGAAGTGGTTTCAGGCGAAGTCGACATTCGCAAAGCAATTCGCCCGTCATCCTCTCCCAACCTCGACATTTTGCCCACCAACTTGGACTTGGTTGGGGCGGAAATCGAACTGGTTCACGTCGAACAACGCGAGCGCAAATTGCGCGCTGCACTCGAGGCTGTGCGAGATGATTACGACTTCATTGTCCTTGATTGTTCACCAAGCCTCGGTTTGTTGACGTTGAACGCGCTCACAGCGGCAGACAGTGTGATGGTGCCTGTTCAGTGTGAATACTTCGCGCTGGAAGGTTTGGGCAAGTTGCTCAACACCGTCAAGATTGTCCAAAACCAGCTCAACCCCTCACTGGAGGTGGAAGGCATTTTACTGACGATGTACGACACACGTCTTCGATTGGCCAACCAAGTGGTCGACGAGGTGCGGACGCATTTCCAAGATTTGGTATTGCAGACAGTCATCCACCGCAACACCCGGCTTGGAGAAGCACCAAGCCACGGGGAAAGCATCATCTTGCATGACGCCACGTGCAAAGGGTCGGTCAACTACCTCAACCTCGCACGTGAGTTGTTGCAGAAGAACAACATGACGCACATCCGAACCGAAGACAAGTATTTGTCGTCATGACCAAACCACGCGGATTGGGACGCGGCTTGGACGCATTGTTGGGAGGCGCTCCAAAGGAGGGTAACACCATCTCCACCCACCCCGACGAGGTGCATGGTTTTCCGGCGTCGTCGGCCTCACGTGAACGAGTGAATGCCGTCCAGCACATCCCCATCGCAGACATCGAAGCCAACCCTAATCAACCACGACGTGAATTCGACGTGGACGGATTGAGACAGCTGGCGGCGAGCATTGTAGCCCATGGCATCATCCAGCCCATCACCTTGCGGAAGGTTCGCGCCTCCAAGTTTCAAATCATTTCTGGAGAACGTCGGTTCCGCGCAGCCCAACAAGCCGGACTCCCGGAACTCCCGGCATACATCCGAGAGGCCGACGACCAGAGTCTTTTGGAAATGGCCTTGGTCGAAAACATCCAACGTAAGGACCTGAATCCGCTCGAAGTTGGTATGTCCTTTCGTCACTTGATGGAAGAGTGCGACTTGACTCAAGAGTCGCTGGCCAAACGCGTGGGGATGGGACGATCCTCGGTGGCCAACTTCCTTCGCATGCTTGAATTGCCTGAGCAGCTGCAAGGCATGCTCCGTACAGGCCAATTGGGCCTTGGTCATGCCAAGGCCCTCGCAGGACTGCGGGGTCCTGATGCGAAATACACCCAGATCGCGCTGGCCGAAAAAACCGTTGCGGAAGGCGTGAGTGTGAGAGAACTCGAGCGCTGGGTCAAACAAGGTGGCTGGAAAGCACCGACAAAAAAGCAGAGCGTCGACACGCGAGAGTCGCTGTCTGCCGACGAGGAACAAGCGTTGAATTTGATTCGCACGAAGTTGAGCAGCACCCAGGCCACCATCGCCATGAAGCGCAACAAGCGCGGCGGAGGTCAACTCACGGTGTCCTACAAGACGCTCGACGAACTCGAGGCCGTGTTGACCAAACTGGGGCTGGGGTGAGTCGCGTTGCCTGGATCCTGGTCCTGCTTGCCACCCACACGTGCTGGACGAGCCTCTTGGCTCAAGGACAAGACGCATCCACGTTGATGACCGCCTCTGACAGCACTGCGCTCCAGGTCAAGCGAACCACGGTCTGGGCGGCTTGTTTGCCCGGGTCTGGCCAAATCCGAAACCGCCAGTGGTGGAAAGTTCCCCTGGTTTGGGGTGGCATGGGATACGCCGCATGGGCCACGATGGACAACGCCAGGGAAATGCGTGCGAGCATTGACGACTTGATCGCCGTTTCCGACGATGACCCCAACACCGTCGCCGTGTTGACGGACGCAAACGGAAACTACTTTTCAGAGGACCAATTGGAAGAGCGTGCCTATTTCTACCGACGCAACCGAGACTTGAGCATCCTGGGATTTCTCGTGGCGCACGGACTGCAGGTGCTCGACGCCAACACCGGTGCGATGTTGCGAAACTTGGACACGTCTGATGCCCTCACGTTGCGCAGCGGCACCATGTGGGGCGTCCCCTCCGTTCACTTGACCTGGAATTTCACCAGAAATGAACGCTGAAATGCCCTCGCCTCAAACCATGCCCCCCCTCCTCGTGGTGGGTGCTGGCAAATTGGGGTCCGCTGTGGCCGAAGCTTGGATCAAGCACGGAGGAACTGTGCGTGAGGCTGTGGGCGCGGGTGAGACGTGGTTGCCTGAAGGATTGGTGTTTGAGGCCACGGCACCTTACGCAGCGTTCGACAATGTGATGCGTTGCGTGGAGGCCAACGTGCCTGTGGTGACGGGAACCACCGGGTGGCTCCAGCGACTCGAGGAGCTCGAGGCTGCCATCGCTGGCGCAAAAAGCACTGCGTTTTGGAGCACCAACTTCAGCCCTGGGGTGCACGCCCTCAATCAAATCGCGCAACACGCAGCCGGAATTTTTGAAAAAATTCCAGGATACCGAGGCCAGATTCACGAGGTGCATCACATCCATAAAAAAGACGCGCCGAGTGGAACGGCCATCACGCTCCAACAGCATGCCATGCAAGGCGGTTGGTCTCAAGCGTTGCCCATCGAAAGCAAACGCGAAGGCGAAGTGATTGGTTTGCATGCTTTGGCATGGGACTCTGTCCACGATGCCGTTGTTTTGCAACACGAAGCCAAATCTCGTCTGGGGTTTGCCGAAGGCGCCGTCTGGGCACTGCGCTGG
>JAOIQU010000041.1 GCA_028141885.1 Flavobacteriales bacterium
GCTCCAGACACCGTGCTGGTGACCACCACCTCTGTGGATGTCTCTTGGGATGTCCTCAACGACACTTCTGATTCCCTCTATTTGGTGGTTTCACGCTTCTTCGTAGATACCGTTTCTCCGTTCAACTACCCCTATGGCTCTCAGCCCGAGGGCTCCAGGGAGCAGTTTTGTTGGGCCGTTGGGTCAGATCAATTTTGTTATCCCTTTGGTGCGGACTCCTCCTTCCCCAACGGCATCGCAAATCTTGCTTCGGGGCAGTCCACATCGGCCTTCAAAATCACCTTCGTGCCCAACGGGATTTCTGGCACGTCGACCCTGCGCTACTGCTTTCACGATCCAGCGGGCGCGGCCGAAGACGGGGTTTGCCACAACGTGACTTTTGTCGCTGACGTTCCTTCATCCATTGCACAGTCCCCTACGCCGACGAGGGAAATGGTGTTGGTACCCAATCCTGCGAATGACGCTGTCTGGGTGGACATTGACGGGGTTGGAAAAGGCGTGCTTGAGTTCCGCAATTTGGTGGGCCAAACCTTGAAGTCAACCATCGTGATGGCTGGATTTGGTCGTCAGCGGGTTTCGCTCGATGGCATGTCCTCAGGGGTCTACCTTGTTAGCTTCAACATAGACGGCATTGCGGCTTCGACCAAGCGTTTGGTCATCCGCTGATCTTCCGGCAAACCTTGTGCACGAAACCCTGTGCATCCTTTGCGTTGGTTGGACTTTTTCAGGCGACCTTCGTGTTGAACTTGGTTGACCCATGCAGACGAACAATTTGAAGAAGGAAGCCCTGGCGTACCACGCCAAGGAGCGACGCGGCAAAGTGGAGGTCGTGCCGACCAAGCCGTACAGCACGCAACGGGATTTGAGTTTGGCCTACAGCCCAGGTGTTGCGGAGCCCTGCAAGGCCATTGCGGAAAATCCTCAAGACGTGTACACGTACACCGCCAAAGGGAATTTGGTGGCGGTGATTAGCAACGGAACGGCGGTCCTTGGGTTGGGGGACATCGGTCCTGAAGCCAGCAAGCCTGTGATGGAAGGAAAGGGAGTGCTGTTCAAGGTGTTCGCGGATATCGACGTCTTCGACATCGAGGTTGATGCTTCCGATGTGGACCAATTCGTGGCCACCGTTAAGGCGATCGCACCGACGTTTGGCGGAATCAACTTGGAAGACATCAAAGCGCCTGAAGCGTTTGAGATTGAGCGCCGGCTGAAAGAGGAGCTCGACATCCCATTGATGCACGACGACCAGCATGGCACGGCCATCATCAGTGCAGCTGCCTTGCTCAATGCATTGAAGCTCGCGGACAAGTCCATTGAGGACATCCGCGTTGTGGTGAGCGGCGCTGGCGCCGCAGCCATGTCTTGTCTTGACATCTACGAGCAGCTCGGCATGAAGCGCGCGAATGCGGCGGTTTTTGACAGCCGAGGTCACATCCATGCCGGTCGCGAGGGCCTCGACGAAAGCAAGCAGAAATACGCCACGGCGACAGAGTATGCCGATTTGGCGGCGGCCATGAAGGACGCCGATGTGTTTCTTGGGCTGAGCAAGGGGGGGCTGGTGAATGCCGACATGGTTAAATCCATGGCGGACAACCCCATCGTGTTTGCTCTGGCCAACCCCGACCCTGAAATCGCATACGACGAAGCCATGGCCTCGCGTGAGGACGTCATCATGGCCACAGGACGCAGCGACCACCCCAACCAGGTCAACAACGTTCTCGGTTTCCCGTACATCTTCCGCGGCGCCTTGGACGTTCGGGCCACCGGCATCAACGACGCCATGAAGCTAGCTGCGGTCCGGGCCATCGCTTCTCTGGCAGAGGAAAATGTCCCAGACGAGGTCAGTGAGGCCTATGGCGAAGGGGCCCTGACCTTTGGTCGGGATTTGATCATCCCCAAGCCTGTGGACCCGCGCCTGATCACGGCGGTGGCTCCAGCTGTGGCTCAAGCGGCCATGGAGTCGGGCATCGCGCAGGCGCCCATTTCTGATTGGGACCACTACCGACGTCAACTTGAAACGCGGCTTGGGAACGACAGCAACTTCTCGCGGAACATTGCCACCCGTGCGGCGCGTTCTCCCAAGCGCGTGGTTTTCGCCGAGGCTGAGCACTACAAAGTGCTCAAGGCCGCTGAAATGGCCATGGACGAAGGCATTGCCCACCCCATTTTGTTGGGACGTCAGGATCGGATTGAGGCGCTCATCGAAGAAAACAACCTCGAACTAGAAGGGGCGACGATTCTCGACCCCAGAAGCGAGGACCAATTGGAACGGCGGCAAGCGTTTGGTGAGGTGCTGTTCGAGCACAGAAAGCGCCACGGCTTGACCGCCTTGGAGGCCGAACGGTACATGCGCCAACGGAATTATTTCGGTTCGATGTTGGTGGACCAAGGCGAAGCAGATGCGTTGGTCTCAGGGTTGACTCGGAATTACCCCAACGTCATTCGGCCGGCCCTTCACGCCATCGGCAAAGCCCAGGGCGTCGACAAGGTTGCAGGGATGTACATCCTTCAGACCAAGAACGGACCCATGTTCTTCGCGGACACCACGGTGAACACGAATCCAACGGCTGAGGACATCGTCAACATCACGCTGCTAACGGCAGAAGCGGTTCGGAACCTTCGCATCGTCCCGCGCATCGCATTGTTGAGCTATTCGAATTTTGGCAGCTCGAAGGGGCACGATGCCGAGAAAATGGCTGAAGCCGCGCGGTACTTGCACGTGCACCATCCGGAGTTGATTGTGGATGGCGAAATCCAAGCCAATTTTGCCATGAACCAAGAGAAGTTGGCCGAGAGCTTTCCGTTCAGTGCGCTGCACAAACGTCAGGTGAACACCCTCATCTTCCCCAACCTTTCCGCGGGCAACATCAGCTACAAGCTGCTTCAAGAGATGGCGGGGATGGACGCTCAGGGTCCGGTGCTTTTGGGAATGCGCAAGAGCGTGCACATCCTGCAAATGGGATCGAGTGCGAAGGAGATTTTGGACATGGTCAGGTTGGCCGTCGTGGACGCCCAAATCAAAGACGTCAAACTGTGATTCATCATTTGCACGGCCGCCTCGTCGAAAAGCACCCCACGCACGTGGTGGTGGAATGTGGAGGCGTGGGCTATTACGTCGCCATCAGCCTGACGACTTACGATCAACTTGGTGACGATGAACTCGTCAAGATCCACACGCACATGGTGGTGCGAGAAGATGCCCAGCTTTTGTACGGATTTACCACAGAAGATGAACGCACGCTGTTCTTGCATCTCTTGGGCGTCAACGGTGTGGGAGCCAACACCGCCCGATTGATTTTGAGCGCCATGGATCCCGGAACGGCAGCCGCAGCCATCGCTTCAGGCGATGTGGATGCCATGAAAAAAGTCAAAGGCATAGGGGCCAAAACTGCCCAGCGGATCATCGTGGATTTGCAGGACAAAGTGACCGCCTCTGGCGCAGCACCACAGGGTGCTGGAACAACTTTGTCTGCCGCGCACAATACAATCAAGGCGGATGCGTTAGGGGCACTGACATCGCTCGGCTTTGACAAGGCCAAATGCAACGCTGTGCTCGACAAACTCCTGGAATCCCAAGGAAATTCGGCCACGTTGGAGGGTCTGATTAAGGCGGCTTTGCGCGAACTTTGACGACACCGACGATTGAACTCGACTGACGCATGACCCCCCTGCCACAGGCCTCTGCATTGCCATGGAGGAAACTTTGGAGCCATGGCTTGGCCTGCCTGTTGTGCGCCTTGGGGTCGGCTTTCGTTCTCGAAGTCCACGCTCAAGTCAACCCTGACACGACATTCAACTTGCCGTTTCCTCACGACAACGGGGACATGTTCAATCCGACCGAGTTTCCAGGCGGTGTTTCGCTGCAGTGGCCAAGCAATTTCAATTACGGCGTGGTGTACAACCCCGTGACGGGATTGTACGAGGTGCAGCAAACCATCGGCGACAGCCTCCAATTCAGGCCGTCGAGTGTGTTCACCTTGGACGAGTATTTGGACTACAACATCACGGGCAACTTGAGTGAGTTTTGGAACGAGCTCCAAGAGGAGGAAGACGAGGCGGACCGCGCTTTCGCCCCGAAGCTCGAGATCGACAGCGAGCTTTTTGAGATGATTTTCGGCAGCAATGAGATCGAAATCAAACCCCAGGGCACGGCTGAAATCTCCCTGGGCTACACGTGGAACAACACGGAAAACCCCAGGATTCCAGAGCGGCAGCGACGGGCGGGGTCGGTGGATTTTGACCAGCGCATTCAGTTGAATCTCGGTGGGAAAATCGGTGACAAGATTGAGCTTGGCACCCAATTCAACACCCAAGCGCTGTTCGACTTCGAAAACCAAATGAACATCGGCTTCCAGGGGGAGGAAGACGACATCTTGAAGAACATCGAGGCGGGAAACATCAGCATGCCTTTGAACAGCACCTTGATCGCGGGTTCGCAGAGTTTGTTTGGCTTGAAGTTGGAAACGCAATGGGGGCGGTTGTACAACACCACGGTCTTCAGCCAGCAGAAGGGGGAGCGCAGTGAAATTGAGGTTGAAGGCGGGGCCCAAACCCAAGAGTTCGACATCCGCGCCGACGACTACGAAGCCAACCGGCACTACTTCCTCTCGCAATACTTTGTCGATCAATACGACGAGGCCATGAGGTCTTTGCCGGTGCCCAATTCGGGGGCGATGATCAATCGGATTGAGGTCTATGTGGTCAACACCCAAGCCAACACCCAGGACGTCAGAAACATCTTGGCGTTCACCGACCTCGGGGAGCACCCTTCTTACTTGTCGACCAATGTGCCGGCGGGGGATTTGACCAACAACACGAGCATCTTCACGGGGGAGGGCCTCGAACCCGCGACAGAAGCCACGCAAAACAGGGCTCCCAACAACTACAACAACGACCTGTTCCGAAGCATGACTTTGAACGAGTCGGTGATGAATTACACCGGTGCCAACCAGGCCATTTCGACGGCGCTTGGAGGGGACCTCAAACAGGGGGTGCACTACGAACGCGTGGGCAATGCCCGTCGTCTCAGCCCGTCCGAATTCACGTACAACAGCAGACTCGGTTTTGTCTCGTTGAGGCAGGCGTTGAACAACGCAGAGGTGCTGGCGGTCGCCTACGAATACACCTTGAACGGCGAGACGTACCAAGTGGGTACGCTGTCTCAGGACGGATATGCGGCGCCGGGAGCTTTGGTGCTGAAGATGTTGAAGTCTTCCGTCACCCAGGTGAAACTCGACAACGGAGACCAAGCCCCGCTTTGGCGCACCATGATGAAAAACGTCTATTCGATGGGGGCGTTTGGGGTGAGCAATGAGGAGTTCCGTTTGGACATTTGGTACAACGACCCCAACTCTGGGGTGGACCTCAACTACATCCCGAGGCAGCCGCTCGACGGCCGCTTGTTGATTCAGGTGCTCGGCATGGACCGCATCGACATCAACGGCATGCCCAACCAAGATGGGGTGTTCGATTATGTGGACAATGCCGCGGTCCAAGGAGGAACGATCAACAGTCAAAACGGCCGCATCTTCCTGCCGTCGGTGGAGCCATTTGGTTCCAACCTGGCCGAAAAGATTGGGGAATACGTCGCCGAATCAGACATTGCCCCGTCTGACCAAGACGCGGCGCGCGATGCCCTCGTGCAGTCCTTGGTGTTCCAGCCTCTGTACGACAGCACCAAAACGGCCGCGCAGCAGATCCCATCCCTGAACCGATTCCGAATCAAGGGTCGGTTCCAGTCCCAAAGCTCTTCGGAGATTCAATTGAATGCGCTGAACGTGCCCGAGGGGTCCGTGACGGTTACCGCAGGCGGGGTGCGTCTCGAGGAAAATCGGGACTACACGGTGGACTACAATTTGGGCCGAGTGAGGATCATCAACGATGGACTTTTGGAGTCCGGCCAAACCATCAAGGTGTCTCTCGAATCCAATTCGTTGTTCAACATCCAGACGAAAACGTTGCTTGGCACGAGGTTCGATTACGTGGCGAGCGACAACTTCAACATTGGCACGACGCTGCTGAACATGCGAGAGCGTCCGTTGACCCGGAAGGTGAACATGGGTGATGAGCCCGTCAACAACACGGTGGTGGGGGCGGATTTTTCATGGCAAACGGAAAGTCGCCTGTTGACGGAACTCGTCGACCGTCTGCCGTTTTACAGCACCACGGCCAAATCGACCTTCGACATCAGCGCCGAAGGGGCCTACCTCATTCCCGGCCACAGCCGGGCTGTGGGCGACGAGGGCACGGCCTACATCGACGACTTCGAGGGCTCACAGAGCACCATCGATTTGAGGGCGGTCAACCGGTGGTTTTTGGCGTCCACCCCGCGATGGCAGAACGATCGGTTCCCTGAAGGGGCCCTTGAAAACGACCTGGCGTCCAACTACAACCGGGCGGGGTTGAGTTGGTACACCATCGACCCATCGTTGATCAATGGCAGCGCCCTACAAGACGGACAAGTGGATGCGGAGACCCGTCAGGACCACAGGATGCGTCAAATCCTGCTCCGAGAACTTTACGAGAAGGGGGATTACAGCAACAGCGCCACGGCGGGCATGCCCACCAACCTGCCGACCTTGGATTTGACGTTCCGTCCCACGGAGCGTGGCCCTTACAACTACGAGCCGTTTGAGGGGTCGGACGTGTCGCCTGGATTGGAACCAGATGGCGCTTTGAAGAACCCCGACGAACGATGGGCCGGCATCCAACGGGCACTCACGACCACGGATTTTGAAGCGGCCAACATCGAGTACATCCAGTTCTGGGTCATGGATCCGTTCAACGACGATTCTGAAAACGAAACGGGTGGACGTTTGTACGTGAATTTGGGCAACGTCAGTGAGGACATCCTCAACGACAGCCAGCTGCAGTTTGAGAATGGGCTGCCGTCCGCGAACAATAACGAGCTGGAAACGGACACCAGCACGTGGGGCATTTACCCCGATCCGACGACCTTCAATGTGGTCAACGCGTTTGACAACAGCACCAACGATTACAGCGCCCAAGACGTGGGCCTTGATGGCTTGAATTCAGAAGCTGAGCAAACCTTCTTCGCGACCTGGCTCAACGGGTTGTCCACAGCATTGGAGCCAGACGCATTTGCCCAATACCAAAACGACCCTTCGGCCGACGACTTCCGCTACTTCCGAGACCCTGTTGCTCAGGCCAACGAAGAAGACATCTTGGAGCGCTATCAATTCTTCAGCCGCTACGAAGGAAACTCCAACACCCAGCAGCCCGACGGATACCCCATCACCTCTACCACAATTCCCAATACGGAGGACATCAACGAGGACTTGACACTCGGGACCATTGAGTCATACTACCAATATGAAATCCCGATGACCAAGGCCGATTTGTCCCCCGACAACATTGGCAAGGGCTACCTCTCGGACATTTTGGAAACGGTGTCCAAGACCAACGGCGCAGGGGAACAGCGTCCCATCAAGTGGTACCAGTTCAAAATCCCGGTGCGGGAATACCAGCGTGCGTACAATGGCATCAGCGATTTCCGTTCGATCCGCTTCATGCGAATGTTCATGCAGGGGTGGAGCGAACCCGTCACGTTGAGGTTTGCGAGAATTGAATTGGTGCGTGGTGAGTGGCGTCGCTACGAACAGAGCTTGGCAGGCTTGCAAGAACTTGAAGTGGACGACCCGACGGGAACGCAATTTGCCCTGTCTGCCGTGAACCTCGAGGAGAACGGGGTGCGTCAACCTGTGCCGTATGTGATCCCGCCCGGCATCAACCAGGAGATCGACCCGTCCAACCTCAACCAGCGCCGTTTGAACGAGCAGTCGCTTTCGTTGGAGGTTTGTGGGCTTGAGGATGGCGATGCCCGTGCCGCTTACCGGAACATCAACTTCGACATGCGGATGTACGAGCGACTGCGCATGTTTGTCCACGTCGAAGCGGGAAGACAAGACGAAATCCTGAACGAAGGGGACGTGAACGTGTTCGTGCGTTTGGGCAGCGACTACGACCAAAACTATTACGAGTACGAGATTCCACTTCGGCCGACGCCCATCGACGTGACGGCGCTGGACGAGTATGACATTTGGCCGCTGGAGAACAACATCGACATCAATCTCGACTCCCTCCGGCAGTTAAGTCTCGACAAATTGAGCAACCGCTATGTCGACGGCGAGCTTTCCACCAACGGCGTCTACTCTGTGGTCGACGAGTCCGGACGTCGACGACTCTCGGTCAAAGGAAATCCCACGCTGAGCAACGTGGTCACGGTCATGGTTGGCATTCGCAACCCGGACAAGGACCTTGAGCAACCGCTTTGGTCGTCTGACGATGGTGAGCCCAAGTGTGCTGAGTTGTGGGTCAACGAATTGCGTCTCTCAGGCTTCAACGAAGAAGGAGGGTGGGCTGCAGTGGCACAAGCGAACGCCACCCTTGCCGACTTGGCCAACGTGAGTGTGGCGGCGAACATGTCTGTCCCGGGATGGGGAGGTTTGGAACAGCGCGTGCAGGAACGTCAGCGGGAGACCATCCAAGGTTTGGACGCCAACGGGACCATCCAACTCGGGAAACTCTTGCCCGAGCGGTTGGGCATCACCTTGCCGATGTACGTGGGGTACAGCAACCAGCGGAGCACGCCTCAGTTCGACCCCTTGTCGCCAGATGTGGAGATGACCGATTTGGCTGCCCTGGCAGACCAAATCACCGAAGAAGACGACATCGAAGCCATCGATTCTCGACAACAGAGCGCGATGAGCGTGAACGAAGTCCGCAGCATCAACTTCTCCAACGTGAAGATTGCGCCACAGTTTGGCAAAAAGGGAGGAGGAAGCAAGGACCGAAACAACCGTGGGAACAACGATCCCAAAGGAGACAAGGTCACCGAGGAGCGCGAGCGTTTTGGTTCCAACAACCCACGTGGAGGGGGCAGCAGCGGACGCGGAGGGGGCAGCTCGAGTGGAGGTCTCTTTTCCATCGTCAACCCGGCCAACTTCTCCGCCAACTACAGTTACAACGAGCAGTACCGTCGGGACATCTACACGGACAATTTTAGGAACGTCGAGCATCGCGGCGGGTTGAACTACAGCTGGCAGCCCAAGCCCAAGAAGCGCCAGCCTTTCAGCAAGGTCGGGTTCTTGCGGAACTCGGAATACCTCAGGCTGATTCGGGACCTCAATTTCTACTTGCTTCCCAAACAAGTGTCGGCATCCAACCAAATGCAACGCATGTACGAGGTGAGCACGGTTCGGGACAACATGGCGGTCTTGAATCCCGCCACGGATTTCGAACCCATCATCACGCCGCAAGTGGTGAAGACTTGGACGTGGAACAGGAACTACACCGTCAAATACGACCTCACCCAAGCGTTGAAGTTTGACTACCAGGGCACGGCTCAGGCGCTCATCCTGGAAAATCCCGGCTTGATTCCTTCTGAAGTCGAGGATCCGGACGGGTTCAATGCCTACCGCGAAGAAGTCCAATCGAGCCTGATGCAGGGGGGTGAAGTCACCAACTACAACCACCAAGTCAATGGAACGTACAAGTTGCCGCTGGACAAATTCCCGCTGACGGATTGGCTGAGCGCAGACACCCGTTACCAGAGTTCGTTCCGTTGGGACCGTGCACCGTTCGCCCAAGACACCCTCGGAAATACCATTCAGAACAGCCGCAACTTGAGCTTGAACACCCAAGCCAACCTCAAGAATTTCTACAACAAGGTTCCGTTCCTGAAAGAGATCAACAACAAGCGTAGGCCGCGTCCTTCAAGCCGAAACGTGAGCAACGAAAAACGCGATGGGTTTGGCAAGATTGAAGACGACGAAGAGAAAGAAAAGATTGAATTGAACCCGATGGAGCACATCCTCCGGTTCGTGATGGGTCTCCACAACGTGAGTGGAACCTACGCCCGCAACGAAGGGACCATGCTGCCTGGATTCAATCAACGTGCGACGT
>JAOIQU010000042.1 GCA_028141885.1 Flavobacteriales bacterium
CTTGGGGCGTGTCCGTGATCTCACCAACTTCGCCGAGGGAGGCGAGCATCTTGCGCTTTTGGGTTGCATCCACCGCATTGGAGACGAGCTCGCGCAAGAAGATTTCCTGATCGCTGTACAGGAATTGCTTGATGATGGGAAAAATGTTGTCCGTCGTGACGTTGATCGTGCCTTGCTGTGCCATGGCTTGTTTCGTGGTCTTGGATTGAGTCAAATTGAAAAAAGACGCCCTTCATGTCGAAAGACGTCTTCACTTGGTCAATTCTCATGCCACAGGCACACTGACCTGTGATCGGCTGACAAAATGGACAGCATCAAGGCAGGAGTGTGACAGGGTGTCAGTTCAAAAGTTGGGCGACAAGCCTTGCTTGTTGTGATAGCCCTGGATGTGTTTGATGACTTCCTCAGGCGAATCCGCCAAGCGAAACAGGTCGTCGTCGTGGTCACTGATGGTTTTGTACTTGTCTAGCATGGTCTCCTTGAACCAATCGAGCAGCCCTCCCCAAAACTTGCTGTCGTAAAGGACAATGGGCTGCTTCGTGATCTTTTCGGTCTGCATCAAGGTCAGGGCTTCGAACAACTCGTCCATGGTGCCAAATCCGCCTGGCATCACCACAAAGGCCTGACTGTACTTCACGAACATCACTTTCCGAACGAAGAAGTAGTCAAAGTTCAGGCACGTATCAGGGTTGATGTATTCGTTGTGGCTTTGCTCAAAGGGCAGTTCAATGTTGAGTCCAACAGACACACCGTCGCGGTCTTGCGCGCCGCGATTGCCAGCCTCCATCACACCTGGACCACCTCCAGTGATGACCCCGTAACCGGCATCGACCAGGGCAGATGCCACGGCGCGTGAAGCCTTGTAGGTTTCGGTTTCAGGGCCGGTGCGAGCAGATCCGTAAATGCTCACGCAAGGGCCAATGGCTTGAAGCGTTTCGTAGCCCTCCACGAACTCGCTCATGATTTTGAAAATCGACCAGCTGTCGTTGCTTTTGATTTCAGACCAGGAGAGGTTGGGGTGCTTTTTGATATTGTACTTCATACGCTCAAGGTAGGCCATTGTTGCCCTGGTGCATGCATGGTACCTTTGACCGATGCCTCTATTGCTGAAGCCCAAACACGCCCCGCTCTTGAATGCAGTCGACTTTTTGTCGCGCAATTGGCTGCCTACAACACCTCGAGGGCACTGGATTTTTGGGCTACCCAAATCAGGTACCACCGTGTTTGCAGCGGCATTGTCGGAGGTCACTGAGTCGTCGGCTTTGTTGGACACACCGTTGCTTTGGGGAACGGCAATCCGTCCCCTTGACCATGCCGACATGAAGGCGTTGGTTTCCGCCCATCCGTTGACGTTTTCGCCCAAACTTTGGAAGGAGCCCAACGCAACCTTTTATCCAGAGGCAGCCATGGCGGCAAGTCAAGCGGATCGGCACATTTTGTTGGTTCGGGCCCCGTTCCAAAACATCCGCTCGCACATGGACCGACTCGGACTCAAGGGCGATGCGAAGTCCGTGGACCTGGCAGTACTGCATCCCAACCATCGTCCGGCTTTTTTGGAGCATCCAGACCGCCCGCCAGCACTGACATTGGCGCGCAGATGGCAGGAAACACATTCCAAAGCTTGTTGGAAAGCCTCCGAGGTGCAAGTGCACACCTACGAAGCCTTCATGGCCAATCCTTTGGAAGTGCTCCATGCGTCGGCAGCGCATTTGGGATTGCCTATGCTCCATGAGCCTGTTCGTTCACTCGCAAAACAACAGCAACCTCGGGGCGCGAATCGCAACGTTTCTCCGGAAGCTTTCTTTGGAAAGACGTTGTGTCAGGAAATCGAGGAGATGACCGCAAGCGCGTTCAAGGACATCACGGGCAACGGCGTTTGAGTTTACCCGTTTGGAGGTCACTCACGAGCGCTTGAATGCTGCTCAATTGCTGGTGTTTTCCAAAAACCTTGGCTGCGATGTTTCGGTTGTGCATGCGGTCTTTTTCGTTCAAGGGGTGGTACAGCGAGTTGTTCCAACCTTGAGGGGGGATGAGGTCAAACACAAATCCCTGTTGTTGAAGAAAGGGGGTGAGGTGGGCATCAGGCCGAAGCACGATTCTCAAGCCGTACCACAATGCCATAACCAGAACGCCCGTGCCTTGTGTCCGAACGTTGTTCATGACCAGCACACTGTGCGTGCGAAGCCATTCGCTGTAGGCTTGTCTGGGAAGGTGTTCGAATTGGGCATGCCAATTGGACAACAACGCACGGCCAAGAAAGTCAATAGACTTGGCGTAACGCGGGCTGCCATAGCTCAAACCAGCACCAAAACGTGCGTGTGCAGGGGGCTTTGCCTTCCGCAATTGGACAATCACGTCGAGGTGATTGCTGGTGTTGGAAGCATTCGTGCCAATCAGCACCCTACCGGGATCCTCTGTGCACCACTGCAAATCGGACTCAGGTGGGGTGGGGTTGTACAAGGAGGGATAGGTCTTGGGCATTGGCGTTGCAAAAACACCAAAAAAGGGAGCTTCTTCCCTCATAAGAGTGGACACCGCGTCTACCCGTTGACATGCAGAAACAAATTTCTTTTCTGCGCCTCCGAATGCATTTCCGATTCGCTGAACGGTGATGCTCATTTTGCCAAGCAAGGCATTGAGCGCGGCAGTCCGCGGCAAGAAAAGCGATCGATTGAGTGCGTTGAGGACGCGATAGTAATCATCTCCCCACGACGCCCAGATCACAGGAAGGTGAGCAGGAATGCGCTCTAGCCAGTTCATGTTTTCACCCTTGAGACGATGGATGAATACAGCGTCGGCGACGCTGAGTTTTTCCAGGACTTCTTTGGTGTTCAGGGTGTTATGCCAGGCAAACGTGCCGTCCTTGAGGGTCTTACTCGGGTTCACCCACCACCAATGCTCCGACTGAGATTCAGACTGAAGCAGGGCGTTCAAAGCGCGCACCGAGGCATGGTCAAATGCGAGGTGGACGATGCAAATGCGCCGATCAATGCCAGACATGGAGCACGTTCTCGATGACCCGATCGACGTCGTCATCCGTCAATCCCAAGTGCAGCGGAAGACGGAACAAGCAATCTGTGAATCGATCGGCATTCGGTGCATGTGCCGACCAGCCCATGCGCTGGGCGTAGGCACTTTTGTGCAGAGACTGGTAATGAAAGTGGCATGCAATCCCTGACGCCTTCAACGAAGGCAGCATCTCGTTTCGGTGCTCGAGTGAATTGGCGCAGAGATAAAAGAGATGTCCATTGGTCTCTGACCGCCAATCAGGGGGCAGATGCGCCGAGGACAGCGCGTCGGAGAATCGCTCAAAATAGCGGGTCCAAATGTGCCTTCTTCGGCTCGTGATGGACTCGAGGTGTTCAAGTTGTCCAAGCAGTTGTGCCATGGTGATTTCATTTGGCAGGAAACTGCTGCCGGCATCCACCCAGCCGTATTTGTCCACTTCTCCGCGAAAAAAGGCCTGGCGGTTTGTGCCTTTTTCCCAAATCACACACGCCCGTCCCCACAGCGATTCCTGGTTGACCACCAGGCATCCCCCTTCGCCAGAGGTGATGTTTTTGGTTTCATGGAAAGAAAATGTGGCAAGGGCGCCAAACCGGCCGAGGTGCTTTCGCTCCGAATCGACTCCATGCCAAGCGCCCATCGATTGTGCTGCATCTTCGACAAGCATGATGCCCTCTTGCTCGCACCATGCCGCAATTGCAGGAAGGTCGTAAGACACACCGGCGTAATGCACGACGACGACGACTTTGACCCCTGGCCTGTGGACGGACTGAATTTCTTCAAGTCCCATGTGAGGACGATCCGACGCTGAATCCGCAAAAATGGGCGTTGCTCCGCGCAAAACGAAGGCGTTGGCTGAAGACACAAATGTGTAACTCGGAACAATGAATGCATCTCCAGAACCGATGTCCGAGAGAATGGCGGCCATGTCCAATGCTGAAGAGCATGACGTCGTTGGCAACACCCGCATGTGCAACTCGGACTGGAACCAGCATTGCACAGATTTGGTCATCGGACCATCGCCGCTCGTGTTGGTGCCTCGAAGCACCTGTTCCACCAACTCGGCTTCACGTCCGACGCAACGTGGCTGGTTGAAGTTGATGTGCGTCTGCATGCCTTCGTTTCTGTAAATTTACTGCCTTCAGAACAATGCAATCGAAATCGTTGCCTGAAAGCGCCAACGGATGAGTGTGTGCTTTTTTCTCGTCAATCAGCGCAACGTGATTAACCATAGACTCAGCTTGCGCCTCTGCAATAGAAAGGGGTTCACGCCTGAATTGAAGATGTCCCTCCCATGATTCACCCCACTGCCCAAATCCACCCACTGGCTTATGTGGAAGACAACGTTGAAGTAGGACCCCATTCTATTGTGGGGCCATTTTGCATTTTGCGAACAGGCGTGCGAGTCGGTGCAAACTGCAAGTTCACGGCCTACTGTGAACTTCGCGAAAATGTTGAAGTAGGAGATGGAACAACCATGGGGAGCCGGTGTACGATTTCGGCCAACGCGACCATTGGGAAGAACACCACAATCAAATATGCATTTGTGTTGACTGACACCCCCAACCTCGAGGAAGGCGACATGAAATCGGTTCGAGGAATTGGAGACAACGTCTTGGTAGGCGCCAATGTGACCTTGATGCCTGGTTTCAGCATCGGGGACAACGCCATCGTTGGAGCTTGTTCGCAGGTTCGTGCGGACATCCCCAACAATGAAGTGTGGTATGGTTCGCCAGCCCAGTTTTACAAGAAAAGAGTGCCCTCTGAAGGCTGATGCACGATATCACATGACGTTGAGCAAAAAACCCGCTTGGGAGGCTTCTTTTTTTGGGTTCCCCATTGAAGAAGTCAAGATTGGCAAATCTGAATTGTCGGTCGATGAGGTGACTGCACAGTTGGCTGAATTGGTTGCGGGCGTTGAGGAAGACACTTTGCTGAAGGTGGCTGTAGATGCCAGTCAATTGCACACCATTCCATGGCTGGAGCGCCAAGGGTTCGAATTGTGGGAAACTCGGTTTTTGTGGCTCACGACGTGGTCTCGAGAACAATTGCGGGAAAAACATTCGCTCAAAACAAAATTGTCGGAAGACCGCATGATGTGGGCCAAGGAATCTCACCACGAGGCCATTTTGCACATGACCAACGTGCATTTGGCGAAATCCACGGCGGTGGTCAATCGGTTTGATTCGCCTTTCTACCCAGAAGGCAGTGCGGAGAAATGGTATGCCAATTGGATTTCTCACGTGCTGCAAAACCCCGAGGCACTGGTTGCCGTCGCGGAGCATGGCGAAGAAGGGGAGGTGGCCGGATATTTCATTTACTTGCCTGGCAAATCGGAAGGTGACATCGCCGTGTACAAAGGCATTTTGTCTGTCATCGAGCCGAAGCACCGGGGCCGAAATTTGCACGTGCACCTTCAGCAATTTCTGTTTGAAGAAATGGCCACAAGACACGAGCGAGTCACGTTGGACAACACCACCCAGGTGTCCAATTATCCAGTCATTCGAAATCACGCAAAGTCAGGTCGGAGACCTGAGCAGGTAGAACTCATCATGTTTCGCGGGCCACAACGACGGTGATCCTCAAGCGATCCAACGGGAGATTGAATCAGCCTGAACCCAGCAATGAGGCGAGGAACGTGCCAGTGTGGCTCTCGTTCACTTTGGCGACCTGTTCAGGGGTTCCCGAGGCCACAAGGGTGCCGCCATCTTTGCCACCTTCAGGACCCACATCAATGAGGTGGTCGCACACCTTCAACACGTCGAGGTGGTGTTCAATGACCACCACAGTGTTGCCCTGATCCACGAGTTTGTGGAGGACGTCGATGAGCAATTGGACGTCTTGAAAGTGAAGGCCAGTGGTGGGCTCGTCGAGGATGTAGAGGGTGCTGCCCGTTCCAACGCGTGCCAATTCCGAGGCCAACTTGACCCGTTGAGCTTCGCCGCCGCTGAGCGTGGTGCTTTGCTGGCCCAACGTGATGTACCCGAGCCCCACTGCCTTCAACGTTGAGGTGATACGATGAATTTTAGGGATGGCCTCAAAGAATTCGTGGGCGTCGTCGACCGTCATGGCCAACACGTCTGCAATGCTTTTGCCTCGATACCGGACTTCCAAGGTTTCCCGGTTGAATCGCTTGCCGTTGCACGACTCGCAAGGCACGTGCACGTCGGGCAAGAAGTTCATCTCCACCGTCCGGACGCCTGCGCCTTTGCAGGTTTCGCATCGCCCTCCAGCCACGTTAAACGAGAATCGACCTTTTTTGTAGCCTCTGATTTTGGCCTCGGGAAGGAGGGTGAACTGGGTCCGAATCAAATCCATCAGTCCTGTGTAGGTGGCCGGATTGGAGCGCGGCGTGCGACCGATGGGACTCTGGTCTATGGCGATGCACTTGTCTATGTGCTGCAGGCCTGTGATGTTTTTGTGCGGCAGCGGGATGCGAATGTCGTCGTGAAGGTGGTTGAGCAACGCGGGCAACAAGGTTTGGTTGATCAGGGAGCTTTTGCCGCTTCCGCTGACGCCGCTGACACCCACCAAACACCCCAGCGGGATTTTGACATTCACCTGCTTGAGGTTGTGGCCGGTGGCGCCTTTGAGGATGAGGTTTTTTCGGTGCCCCTTGCGCCGCTTCGAGGGAACAGGGATGGACTTTGCACCGGAGAGGTATTGGGCCGTGATAGAGCCCAAATCGAGGTGACTCTGAGGCGGGCCTTGCGCCACGATTTGGCCGCCGTGCACGCCCGCCCCTGGACCGATGTCCACAAGGTGGTCTGACGCCAGCATCATGTCTTCATCGTGTTCTACGACGATGACCGAGTTACCTGCGTCCCGCAATGCGCAGAGGCTGTCGATCAATTTCCGATTGTCTCGCTGGTGAAGGCCGATGCTGGGCTCGTCGAGGATGTACAAGACCTCTGTGAGTCGGCTTCCGATTTGGGTGGCAAGGCGAATGCGTTGCGCTTCTCCACCGCTGATGCTTCTCGTGGGTCGGTCTAGACTGAGGTAGCCCAATCCCACGTCCAACAAAAAGCCCAAGCGTGCTCGGACTTCTTTCAGTGGTGCGCGTGCGATGGTTGCCTGACGCTCCGTCAATTGGGGTTCCAAATCGTCCAGAAACTGCGCCAGTTCGTGCAGATCCATGCGGCCGAGTTCCCCAATGTCGCGGTCGCCGAGTCGGAATTGCAGGCTGGTGGCTTTCAACCGGGCACCTTGACAGGTCGGGCACGTCACCTTGTGCATGAACGACTGGGCCCACCGGCGCAGCGGGATGGACTTGGCCTTTTCCGCGGAACGGACAATCGCAGCCACCAGTCCTTCGAAGGGCACAGTTCCGCCGCGCACCCCGCCTCGGTCTTGAAGCTTGACGTCGCGGTCGGTGCCGTAAAGGATTTGGCCCATGACTTCCTCTGGAATGTTGCCCACGGCGGTCGTCAATGGCAGGTTGTGAGAGGCCAAAATGGCTTCCACGATGCGGGACGTGAGGTTGTCTTTGAGCTTTCCCAAGGGCGCGATGCCCCCTTTTTTGACACTCACAGCTGGATCTGGCACCAAGGTTTCGGGATCGACCTGGGCCACTTTACCCAAGCCGTTGCAGGTGGGGCACGCGCCGTACGGACTGTTGAAGCTGAACAGGTTGGGCTCCGGTTCAGGATAGGCGAGCCCGGTGGTCGGGCACATGAGGTTCCGTGAGAAGTGCACCGGCGTGTCGCCGTCGAGCGGCATCACCGCCATCGCCCCCTTGCCGAGTGAAAGGGCGGTTTGCACAGATTTGAGGATGCGGTCCGCGTCCTGAGGCCGAACGACGATTCGGTCCACCACCGCCTCGATATCGTGCACCTTGTAGCGGTCGACCTTGTACCCGGATTCGAGTTCGACAAGCTTGCCGTCGACCCTGGCCCTGAGGTATCCCAGCCTCGTGATTTGTTCAAACAACTCTCGGTAGTGGCCTTTTCGGCCACGAACCATGGGAGAGAGGAGAAGGAGTTTTTGGCCTTCAAATCGGGCGAGTATGTTCGCGGCAATCTGGTCGTCGGTGAAACGCACCATGGGTTCTCCCGTTTCCAACGAAAACGCATCCGCGGCCCTGGCGTAAAGCAGCCTCAAAAAGTCGTGAAGTTCTGTGACGGTGCCGACGGTCGACCGAGGATTCTTCGACACGGTCTTTTGCTCGATGGCCACAACCGGGCTGAGGCCGGTGATGGATTCGACGTCAGGGCGTTTCAGTCCACCAAGGAATTGCCGCGCGTAAGCACTCAATGTCTCCAAAAACCGACGCTGACCTTCGGCGTACAGCGTGTCAAAGGCAAGGCTCGACTTGCCGCTGCCGCTGACCCCCGTGAACACCACGAGCTTGTTGCGTGGCAACACGACATCGACGTTTTGGAGGTTGTGCTCTGAAGCCCCGGTGACGATCAAGTCGTCTTGGCGGTCGTTGAGATCGGGATGCACGGGCGGGGTGGTCGTGGCCATGGGGGTTCAACAATTGCACCTCGGTCCGGTTCACCTTAGGCCGAGGTGTCGGATGCCGCCTTGTCTTTGCGAATGTTCCAGCCCAAACCCGCGACGAGCATGGTCATCAACGGGGACACCCAATTGAAGATGCAGTAGGGGGCGTATGCCAGGGTGGCCACACCAAGGATCCCGCTTTGGGCGACCCCGCAGGTGTTCCATGGAATGAGTACGGAAGTGACGGTTCCAGCATCTTCGAGCGTGCGACTGAGGTTTTCCGGCGCCAGGCCTCGCTCGGCATACGCTTCGCCCATCATTTTGCCTGGGACCACAATGGCGATGTATTGGTCCGACGCAAGCACGTTGAACGCGACACAGGCGCCGACGGTGCGGCCAATCAAGCCTACCGTGCTGTTGACGCCCACCACCAAAGCTTGGGTCATTCGCTGAAGCATGCCTGTCGCTTGCAAGACGGATCCAAAGGTCATGGCACACACGATGAGCCAAACGGTGTTCAGCATCCCGTTCATGCCACTGCTCGACAGGAGTTCATCCGCCAACGCGTGACCCGTCGTGATGGCCACATCCAAGGCCATGGCTTGCATTGACGCGACATACGATGCAGCTGCAAAGGACAGCCCCTCGCCAGCCACTTGCCGAATGACTTCGGGTTGGAAGACCACTGCAGTGAGGGCTCCAAGAAGGACGCCGATGAACAGGGCAGGGGCAGCTGGCACCTTGCGGGCAATCATCACGAGCACCGCAATGGGCGCCACAAACAAGCCTGGATGGATGGAGAACGCCCCGGCCACGGCTTCGCCAAATCCCGGTGCGATTTCGGCACTCCCCGACACTGCGCCTCCTCCGAATCCCACGACCAAAAACACGATCAGGGCCACCACAATGCTGGGCCCTGTCGTGTACGTCATGTAGCGGATGTGTGTGATCAGGTCGGTGCCGGCGACGGCGGGAGCGAGGTTGGTGGTGTCGCTGAGCGGCGACATTTTGTCTCCGAAATAAGCGCCACTGATGATGGCCCCTGCGACCCAACCCTCCGAAAGGCCAAGCGCTTGTCCAATCCCAACGAGGGCAATGCCCACGGTTCCCACGGTCCCCCACGAACTCCCCGTGGCCAAGGACAGCACCGCGCAGACGATGCATGCGGCAAACAAGAAGATGCTTGGCTGCAGGATCATCATGCCGTAATGAATGAAGGCAGGAATGATGCCTGCAAGCAGCCACGTTCCAGACAAGGCCCCGATCAAAAGCAGGATGAGGATGGCTTCAGTGGAGGTGCCGATGCTTTGGGCGATGGCGTCCTTCATCTCGGACCATTTTGTGCCACGGGTCATGCCGAGGACA
>JAOIQU010000043.1 GCA_028141885.1 Flavobacteriales bacterium
TGAAGGGTGGATGGACCGTCGTCAATTGAAGCCTGTGACGGGTATGTGGCAAGGGAAGCCGATGCGTTTGGCCAACATGACCAGTGCTTGGCGTGGGGTGTCTGGCGGGTTGCTGCCTGCGGGTGCTGTGGTTCGAGAACATCAAGGGGAGTGGCACTTGGGCGAACAGCGCATTGAGCCGATGTATGCTCCTCCAACCGTGCATGAAGGGAGCATGTGGGCATGGGCGGAACAAATGCTGGGGGTGCCTTATCACTGGGGAGGTCGATGCGGATGGGGCTTTGATTGCAGCGGCCTAACTTCTCTGGCTGCCGCGTTGGTGGGCATCTCCGTGCCTCGGGATGCATCCATGCAGTTTGGCCTAGGCCTTGAGGTGGACCTGGGCCACGATGAACCCGATGATGTCGTGTTTTTCAGCAATGACAAGGGCCAAATCACTCACGTCGGCATCTCAAATGGCCACGGCCGTGTGATTCACGCAAGCGGTGAGGTGCGGATTGATGTGCTGAAAGGCGACGGCTTGCATCGTCATGAAGACGATGTCAAATCGCATCACGTCGCCGGCATCCGCAGGTGGACGCGTGCCCTCAGTTGAAGAACGTCTGTTTAGTCCGAGCCATGTCTCGCAACAACGGGGACACCCTGTATCGCTCTTCGCCGTATCGTTGCCGTAGGGATTCCAACACGTTGATGACTTCCTGAACGCCCCATTCATCGGCCCAAGCCAGGAGACCTTTGGGGTAATTGACGCCTTTTTGCATGGCCAAATCAATGGCCTCAGCGGATCCGACTTGCCAAAAGACTGCGTTTGCCGCCTCGTTCATCAACATGGCCAAAATGCGTTCTGAAACGCCTTCAACCGCGACGCCGGATGGCGTGGCCTCTTTCGATTCGCCGTAGGTGTAGAAGCCGCGTCCAGTTTTTCGCCCTAACCAGTGGGCAGCGACCAGCTGGCGTTGGGTGTGGCTGGGTCTGTATCTGGTGTCCCCAAAAAACGCCTCGTGCACTGTCGAAGTGACTTTGTAATTGACATCATGGCCGATCAAATCCATCAATTCGAAAGGCCCCATCCTGAATCCCTTTGCCCTCATCGAAGCGTCAATGTCTTCAACGGATGCAATTCCTTCCTCGAGGATGCGAAGGGCTTCGCTGTAAAAGGGCCGAGCAACGCGGTTGACAATGAATCCGGGTGTGTCGGTTGCGAGTGCTGGAGATTTGCCCCAAGCTACCATGGCTGACATGGCTTGTTCGGCGAGCCCTGATTGGGTTTGAAGGGCGGGAATCACTTCCACAAGCGCCATCAAAGGGGCGGGGTTGAAGAAATGCAGCCCGATGACCTGTTCTGGCCGTTGACAACCCTTGGCCAAAGCCGTCACAGACAAAGACGAAGTGTTGGTGGCCAGCACCGTGTTCTTGCCCACGATGTGTTCGAGACGCTGAAACAACTCAGTTTTGACGCCCAAATCCTCGACAATGGCTTCAATCACCAGTTCTGCGGTCGCCAAAGCATCTATGGACGTGGTTCGATGAATGCGGCCTTTGATTTGGTCTGACTCAACCTCTGTGAGCCGGCCTTTCTCCACCAAACGGCTGAAGACCTTGTTCAGGTTGTTCTCACTTCGCGCCAAAGCGTCCTCTGAGGCGTCGACCAGCACTACCTGGCAGCCTGCTTGGGCTGCGATTTGAGCGATGCCGCTCCCCATTGTGCCTGCACCCACAATGCCCACTTGATTCCAAACCTTCATGCAACGAAGGTACACGTCATCTGCGCGTGTGCAGCGATGTGCCTCGGCTGTGAATTGCCTTTTGGTCGGGACGTGATGCATTTCCATCCTTACAGCATGGATCACAATTACACCTGGATGAGGCCTTCAACCGCAAAATGGCGGGTCAGGAAGGCATTGGAACGAAACCGCTCCTTGCTCAGAACCTTGAGGGAGTCAGGATTGCGCGCAGAGGAAGCACCCAACGATTGGCTTGTGCGAAGGGGCTTTGACGTGAATTTTCACACGCATCTGGAAACCACAGGCGAAGGCAAGCTCGTGGTCATGTGCTTGGACGAAGGTTACACCATCGAACAAGGTAAAATCCGTCCCTGCGTCAATGCGTCAACGACGCTTTCTTCCTGACGTCCTTTTTCCTTTCGAAGAAGACGATTTGCGCTTCTTTTCGTGGAATGCGCCCTTGTAGGTGGGGTCGGCTTTGCGCTTTTGAAAGTCGATGGTTCGAGCCATGGCCTTGGCTTCCCATGGTGGCGTTTCCTCAACTTCGACTTGTGTGGACAAGACCAAATCATCGGGCCGACCGTCTTTTGGCAATCGCTCCAAAATTCGAGACAAACTCACCTCATCTGTCGGGTCCACCAAGGTGTATGCGACACCTTCGCGATCCGCCCTTCCCGTTCGCCCGATGCGATGCACGTAATCGTCAGACATGCGTGGCACGTTGAAATTGATGACAACTTCTGTTTCCGGCACATCGATGCCACGTGCGCTCACATCTGTGCTGACCAAGACGCGGACGTCGCCCTCCCGGAACTTGTTCATCGAGGCAAGCCGGGTGTGTTGCGCTTTGTTTGAATGAATCTCTGACACCTGGTTGGGCAAGGCTTTGGCCAGCGATTGACCTACGCGTTTGGCATCTTCTTTGGTGCGAACGAAGAGGAGTGCCCTTGAGTCCGGATGGGTGTCCGTCAACCAATGCAGCACTGCGTTGATTTTCGTCTGAATGTTGGGCACGCGAGTGATGTATTGTGCCACCGACTTCACTGGGGTTCCCTCGGGCGTGACTTCAATCCGTGTTGGCCAGAGCAAAAACTCATCGGCCAATCGCTCCACACGCTGTGGGAAGGTGGCACTGAAAAGAAGGTTCTGTCGCTTGTTGGGAACGACCTCCAAGATGTCTCGGAGTTGCGGCATGAATCCCATGTCCATCATGCGATCGGCTTCGTCGAGGACCATGGTTTGGATTTTCCGCGTGCTCAGTACGCCGCGAAGGTAGAGTTCCATGAAACGGCCCGGTGTGGCGACGACCACGTCTGTGCCTGATTCAAGGCTCGCCATTTGGGATTTGGGACCCACACCTCCGACCAAGGCGATCGAACGAATGTCCGTGTGCATGGCAAATTCCTCTGCCGCGCGGTGAACTTGCAGGGCGAGTTCTTTGGTGGGCACCAAGACCACAGCTCGCGGCTGACCGTCCTGCCTGCCACGCAATTTTTGAAGGATTGGGAGGAGGTAGGCACCCGTTTTGCCGGTGCCTGTTTGGGCCACACCAATCAGGTCTTGTCCTGAAAGGATCCTTGGAATGGCTTGGGATTGAATTGGCGTCGGAAGACGGTAGCCCAACGCCTCAACGGCGTCCAGAAATTGCCGCTTCAACTTCAGGTCCTCGAACGTCATTGTCCAAAGGTAGGGGCCAAGTTATCTTGCGGCATGATTCAAGACGGCGTCAGTGCAGCACGGCTCGAAGAAATGGCGCCATTCAAAGGTGACGAGGCGACCGAAGTGCTCTCAAGCCTGTTGCATGCCCGCAACTGGAAAGGTGATTTGGCTCGGTTGATTCCTGAATCCGAGGCGCTTAAGCTCGTAGGGGAGTGGTCGGAAGTGAACAACGTCAGTGCCTTTCAGGAACGCGTCGTGAAGCCATTTCTGGAAGCGTTGATGCTGCACACCACCAAGGGTGTTTCGTGGAACTTTCAGGGGGTAGCCTTGCAAAAAGGCATGCTCTTCCTGAGCAATCACAGGGACATTGTGTTGGACCCATCCTTGGTCAATGTGGCGTTGATGGACCATGGGAGAGAGGCGACTGAAATTGGCATTGGTTCCAACTTGTTGGGTTCACCTTGGGTGCGTCAATTGGTCAAGTTGAACCGATGTTTTGTGGTGGAGAGATCAGGCAGTGCGCGTGAACGTTACCGCCACAGTCTGGACACTGCGGCCTACATTCAAGGGGTCATCCGGTCAGGAACGCCCGTTTGGCTTGCACATCGCGAGGGTCGCTCGAAAGATGGTCGCGATGCCACAGCACCAGCTTTGATCAGAACCTTGTCGTCCAATGGCGATGTGTCCACGTGGAATGCGCTGAAGGTGGTGCCGGTTTCAATCAGCTATGAATGGGATCCGTGCGATGCCCTCAAAGTCAATGAGCTCTTGCACCTAGAAACACATGGGGAATATCAAAAGTCCGCAGGCGAAGATGAGCGGAGCATGTGGACTGGACTTGTGGGACAAAAAGGACAGGTTCATTTGGAGTTTGGAAATCTGTTTCAATGGCCGAAGGATGCCCCTGATGTGAAACCGGAGCGGCAGTTGGCACAGGCTTTTGACCGAGAATTGCTTCGGGGCATGAAGGTTTGGCCCAACCAAATCTTGGCCGCAGAAGCCCTAGGTGTGACGGTGCCATTTCATGCGGAGGGAGTCAAACCAACTGCGGAGTACCGTTCACAATGGCTTCAACGGAAAACGTCCATTGAAGAGGCGTTGGCCGAGAAGGGGTGGTCAAGAGAACAAGCGGCTCACCGCTGGTGCCAGACGCTGATGGCACCATTAACGCATCGTGCGTCTTTGTTGGACGATTGAAGCCACCGCAATGGCACCAGCGACAGAAGCGTTGAGTGACTCGGCTCGGCCTGCCCCAGGGATGGCGGCCATCGAGTGACATCCCGCCTTGACATCGTCGGACACCCCGTGAGATTCGGAGCCCACCACCAACAAGGTAGGTGTCGAATTGAAGGGTGCATCGAACAGGTCTTTTCCTCCGGCGTCCAGTCCTATGGCATGGGCTTTCATCTCCGCGGGAAGGTCTTCAAATGACCGGACGACAACGGGGATGTGGAAGGTCGAACCCATTGCGCTTTGGAGGGCTTTGGGGCCAATGGGGTCCGCAGATTGAGGGGAGACAACAACGCCAGACAGACCAAACCAATCGGCCACACGAATCAACGTGCCGACATTGCCCGGGTCAGCAACGTTGTCCAAGAACAGGGTGAGGTCGTTTGTGGTGAATTCAGAATTGAAATCCTTTGGCGGTTTGGCCGTGGCCAACAAACCGGGAGGGGTCTTCATGGCGGACATCATCTCCATGTCTTTGCTGCTCACCAGTGTGGCCATATCCGGAGTGACCCCTTCCAGCCCAGACCAAAAATCTACCCCTTCCCACGGCGTTGTGAAGTAGATTCGCTCAACGCTCCAGTCACTCTTGCACAATTCGGCAATGCACTTTTCACCTTCGACGAGAATCTGTTCGTGCTCCCAGCGGCTTCTTCGTTGCTTCAAAGAGCGAATGTGCTGGCGAAGGGCTTTTGTCATGACCATGGCAGGTGCAAGTTACTGCCTTCCAATCGCTGCGCAGCTCGATTCTCAACTTGGTCTTCGATGGACAGACATCACTTTGGTTTGGCAAGATCCCACTGAAGAGATCCAGCGCATGGTTGAGCAAGGTGATTTGATTGAAAGCTTGCCAAGTCAGCCTCCACCAAAACAACCCATTCGCAACCTGTTTGGCAGGCACAACGCGCTCGAGAATTGGTCTGACACAGATGGCGCATTGAACGCGTCGTCTCTCGAAGACAGGCTACACATTTTGGGATGGTTGGACGCCGAGGTTCATCACCGGTGGCAAACAACCAGACAGGGTGTCACCTTGATTCTTGACGTGACAGGTGGTGGACGATGGCACATCGGAGCAGTGAAGCTGGACGTTGCCGCCACGGGATTGGATGGTCAGTTGTTGCGTTCTCAACTCGGTTCGATTGAGGGCGAGCCGTTTGAGCGCGAGTGGTTGTTGACCCTAAAAGATGAATTGGTTCAAGCAGCCCAAAGCATGGGACATGCCACGTTCAATGCAACCCACGTTCATTTTGTCGCGGACACCCTTGGCAAAAGTGCGCAACGAACGGCGGGGCTGCTCATTCAATGCGACGGCTGGACACCCAATCAAAGCAGTGGACTGGGTGGTGCTGGAGAGAAGATGCCGCTTCAACATCCTGTGGTGACGTTTGGCGAGGTCACATGGAACTGTGAACCCGAACGGATCGCAGTCAGGCCTGGAGGTGTGAGGAAGGAGGTTTGGAGTCACATCGCTTCGGTGAGGCCTGGCTCGAGATATGATCCTGATGCACTTGCATTGAACTACACCCGTCTTTCACGTCTGAGGTCGACTGGACAAGTGCAAATGTCCACGTCGATGCGATTGGATTCGTCGTGTCTCCACAATGGTCTCATTATCGATCCTTGTGTGGTGATGGATGTCAATTATCAATTGATTCCCAAACCATCACATGACTTCGGATTGGAATTGGACATGGTGCGAAATGACGCACGGTACGGTCCAAGGCTTGCAACGACGCTGATTCATCGCAACCCAAGGGGGTGGGGCGCTGAAAACGCATGGGAATTGGGGTTCGGCTATGTTGCGGTGTCTCCGTTTGCCACGCTTGGATCGGCGGCTGCACTGAACAGTGCAGAATGGACCTTGCGATGTTCCACCTCCCAAATCGGCATCCTCCCGCTGCCCCTGGTGAGATTTCGTCCTTCGACAGAACCCTACACCACCATCGATGTGGGCTGGGATCGTGAAGTTTGGCCAGAGTTCACCCGATCGCAGATTCACCTGCTTTACGATGTTGGATTCACAGAAAACCCTGAACGCGAATCGAAATTTCACATTTCGCCGATGGAAGTGTCCTACGTCAGCCTCACGAATCGTTCAGAATCGTTCGAATCTTGGTTGGACGATGGCCTGAATCCAAGGGTTCGTGCGAGGTTCAACAACCACATGACTTTGGGGTCCGCAGCGTCCTGGGAAAGCGATTGGGGGAGTGGATTGTTGCACGGTCAAATCCAAGTTCAAGCCCACTGGGCGGGAATGATGGCTCAAAGGCTTGCGGAGAACGTCGCGGAGTCAGCCCAATTTGACCCTGAATCAGGCGCGTGGCTGGTGGCGGCCGGCGTCCCCATCGTCCAGTACCAAAGGGGTGTGTTTGAAGCCAGTGCATTGAGACATTCCCCAACGGCATGGAGCCACGCTTTGCACGTCTTGTTTGGGTGGGCCAATGCAGGACGAAACACCCCATCTCTCCCTTTGGAACAGGCCTTTTTCTCAGGAGGCGCCAATGGTGTTCGTGGATGGCGGATCCGGGCCATGGGACCGGGCAACACCGCGTTCAACGAACTCGATGCAGGCATCTTGGGGGTGGGGGATGTGCGGGTTGACCTTCAATACGAACTGCGGCATGCACTCAACAAACAATGGCAACTTGCCGGATTCACCGATGCCGGCAACGTTTGGTTGCACGGCGAAGGAAACGATCCCATCGAGACTTGGTCTTGGAAATCCTTTTCGAGTTGGGGCTGGGGAGCTGGACTGGGCATTCGCCAGGACCTCGAGTTCTTCATTCTTCGGTTGGATGCGGCACTTCGATTGCATGACCCCACTCAGCCTGAAGGTGCGCGATGGATTGGAACATCGAAGCTTCGGGGAGCGTTGCACTTGGGCTTGGGACTGCCTTTTTGATCTGCCAAAGACCCCAGGCAATTTCCAACATCTTCGAACGGACAATCGTGAAGAACTGACGCTTCCTGAACGTTCTTGTGCAACCGCCCCACATACCTTTGCAGCATGGTATGGTTCAAAAGAAACGCCGAGGGCATCACCACCTCAAGCGCCGAGAAGAAGGAGATTCCTGAAGGCGCGTGGTACAAATGCCCCAATTGCAAAACGGTCGTGTCCAATCAGGATCATGAAAACAATTTGTGGGTGTGTGCCATGTGCGATCACCACGAGCGGATTGGAAGTGAAGCGTACTTCGGTTTGCTCTTTGATGACGGAAAGTTTCGCGAGGTGGCGCCCAAGCTCCAGGCTGCCGACCCTCTGTCTTTTGAAGACACAAAGGCCTACACGGATCGCTTGTCAGCTGCACAAAAGAAAACCGGTCTGACGGACGCCATTCGTGTGGCATCAGGCGACTTGAATGGCCAAGGGGTTGTCATTGCTTGCATGGATTTCACCTTCATTGGAGGCAGCATGGGATCGGTGGTGGGCGAGAAAATCGCACGAGGCATCGACCATGCCATCAGAAAGGGCGTTCCATTCATTTGCATCAGCAAATCCGGAGGTGCGCGCATGATGGAGGCGGGATTGAGTTTGATGCAGATGGCCAAAACCAGTGCAAAGCTCTCCTTGCTTGCCAAGGAAGGTCTGCCGTTCATCAGCTTGTTGACAGACCCCACAACAGGTGGTGTGACAGCGTCATTTGCGATGCTTGGTGACCTGAACATCAGTGAACCCAACGCCCTGATTGGCTTTGCTGGACCAAGGGTTGTGAAAGAAACGATTGGCAAGGATTTGCCTGCGGGGTTCCAGCGCGCAGAATTTGTGCTTGAGCATGGTTTCCTGGATGCGATTGTTTCTCGTGCTGAGCTCAAAGAGAAGCTCGCTTTTGCGCTTAAAATGCTCCACACTCAGGAGTGAGGGCAGGGGCAGGGATTTCCTCCTTATATTTGCACCTCAATTTATTACGCATCACGAACATCTAACGATTTCGCACATGTACTTAGACGCAGAAAAGAAGAAGGAATTCTTCGCCAAGCACGGAAAGGGAGCCGCAGACACAGGCTCTCCTGAGGGACAGATTGCCATGTTCTCATTCCGCATCGCTCACTTGACTGAGCACCTCAAGCAAAACCGCAAAGACTTCAACACTCAGCGCGCCCTGATCAACTTGGTTGGAAAGCGACGCAAGTTGTTGAACTACCTCGCAGCCAAAGACATCACACGCTACCGTGCGATTGTGAAGGAACTTGGTCTGCGTCGCTAACACAGACTGAACAAACTCTGAAGGCGGTTGAAGGTCAACCGCCTTTGGCATATTGGGGCTTGCCGGCCCGTACACACGTAGAAGAAGAGGCAAAATGAACATTCACAATCAAACCATCGATCTCGGCAATGGGCGGGAGATCACCATCGAAACCGGCAAGCTCGCCAAGCAAGCACACGGTTCTGTCGTCGTCCGTTCGGGCGACACCATGCTCCTCGCAACCATTGTCTCGAGCTACGAGCCAATGGACGTAGACTTCCTTCCACTTACGGTCGATTACCGCGAGAAATACGCTGCCGCAGGTCGTTTCCCTGGCGGCTTCTTCAAGCGAGAGGCGCGTCCTTCAGACACAGAGGTACTCGTCATGCGCTTGGTCGACCGGGCCTTGCGTCCCATGTTCCCAGGTGATTACCACGCTGGAACCCAGGTCATGATTCAATTGATGAGCGCAGACGCCGAAGTATTGCCCGACAGCTTGGCAGGGTTCGCAGCGAGTGCAGCCATCGCCGTTTCTGACGTTCCATTCGACGGCCCCATCTCAGAGGTCCGTGTGGCCCGCGTCAATGGCGAGTTTGTCATCAACCCACTTCGATCTGAATTGGAGGAGGCAGACATGGACATCATGGTTGCTGGCACCCTTGACAGCATCGTGATGGTTGAGGGAGAAATGCAGGAAGTGAGCGAAGGTGAGATGGTGGACGCCATTGAAAAGGCACACGAAGCCATCAAGGCCCAGTGTGAGGCTCAGAACGAATTGGCCAAGAAGGTCGGCACGTTTGGCAACAAGCGTGAGTACAGCCACGAAACGCACGACGA
>JAOIQU010000044.1 GCA_028141885.1 Flavobacteriales bacterium
GATTTTCAACGCCCGCCCTCAGATCGCCTTGTGATCTACGAGACGTTGGTTCGTGACTTTGACGAAGCCCAAACCTTCCAAGACCTCATCAACCAATTGGATTACCTCGAGTTCATGGGGTACAACGCCATTGAGCTCATGCCGGTCAACGAATTCGAAGGCAACCTGAGCTGGGGCTACAACCCCAACTTCCGCTTTGCGGTCGACAAATTTTATGGCACCGCGGCCAAACTCAAAGAACTCGTCAACAAATGCCACGCTCGTGGGATCGCGGTCATCGTGGACGTTGTGCCCAACCACAGTTTTGGGACCGATCCGTTGGTGCGTTTGTACCAGGACCCTGACGGTTCGGCAGCCGACAACAACCCTTGGTTCAACAAAATTGCCAAGCACCCCTTCAGTCCTGGGTACGATTTCGACCATGGCGATCCTTGGACCCGAGAGTTCTGGAAGCGCGTGTTCGATTTCTGGATCGACGAGTTTCACATCGACGGCTACCGCATCGACTTGAGCAAGGGCTTGACCCAGACCGACTCAGGCAGCGACGTGGGCGCTTGGAACCAGTACGATCAGAGCCGGGTCGACATCCTTTTTGATTACGCCAACGACATTTGAAGGTGATTCAACCAATGCCGATTGTCCCCGTTCCACTTGCTCAACCCATTCAGTGGTGTCGCGCAATACAACGCAGGGCGTGCCAAGGGAAAACGCTTCTTTTTGAACGCCACCACTGTCGGTCAGCACCAAGGGGGCATGTTGTGCCGCCTTCAACAAATCGACGTAACCCATGGGGGGCGTTGCGCGGATGTTTTGATTTTCCAAAGTCGGCTTCCACTCCGGCCAATGAGCTTCGAGGGTCTTCAACGTTCTGGGATGCATGGGGAACAACGCCGACAGGCCATGCTCAACGAGCCACACTCCAATGGCCTGAAGCCATGCCACCAACACGTCGATGTCATCCACGTTCTGCGGGCGATGCATGGTCAACAACACAGGACCTTGACCCGGATTCAACTGCCATTGCCCGCTGAAGTGAAGGGCGTTGTCGTGCATGACATCGCCAGTGCGAAGGACCAGTGGCGAGGTGGGAGTGGGTTTGTTGGAGTGTCCACTGACCCTTTTGCAAATGCCCTCGGCCTCAAGATGTGAAACCGCTGCATCTGTGGGACACACCAAAACGCTCGACATCCGGTCGGTCAGCACCCGATTCACCTCCTCCGGCATGGACCACTTGTGCGATCGCAACCCGGCCTCCACATGCACCAACGGCACACCTTGAGCAGCTGCAGCCCAAGCTCCCGCCAACGTGGAGTCCGTGTCTCCAAAGACCAACACCCAATCAGGTGTATGTTCTACGATGGCCTTTTCGATGCCTTCCATCATGTCTCCCAACCTCGCGGCCCTTGAGGAAGGGCGCGGATTCAACCTCACCTCGGGAACAGGCAAAGACAATTCGGAAAAGAACTGCTCACTCAGCGCTTCATCGTGATGCTGGCCTGTGTGCACCCAAGTCGCCTTCCACGTGGACGATGCCTTCATTGCGCGATGCAATGCAGCCGCTTTGATGAATTGTGGTCGAGCTCCGACGACAATGAGCATGTGATGTGGCGCGTTCATCTCAACCATCCTTGGTCAGCAAAGCTAACGAAGCCATCACCGGCCACAATCACATGATCCAACACGGGCAAGTCCAGAAACTCACCTGCCCGGCAGAGGTTTTGCGTCAGCGCACGATCTGCGTCGCTTGGCTTGGGATTGCCAGAAGGGTGATTGTGCACAAGGACGAGCGCTGCGGCGCGCATCGCCAGGGCACGGCCAAACACAATTTTGGGGTCCACCACCGTTCCTGTGAGCCCACCCCGTGAGATGCAAACCTCAGCAAGGACATGATTGGAACGCCGAAAACACCCAAAATTCCTCGTGCTGCAAATCGCCCAGCCTTGACCTGAACCGAACGTGCACATCCCGGCTGCTTTTGATGGCATCGCCCAAGCGTCTTGCATGGTCGTGTCGTCTGCGCCCCAACTCCATCGCCGCGGCAATCAAGGTCGCTTTGGCCTGACCAATGCCGTGAACAAGGGTCAACCCTTCCACTGGCCACGAAGCCAAATTGTGCAGGCATCCCTGAGCCAACGACAGCACCTCTTCAGCAACGGACGAAGCATCCTGACCTGCAGGGCCTGTGCCCAACAAAATGACCAGCAATTCTTGATTTGAGAACACGCCCACCCCCTCCTGAGCAGCCCGTTCTCGTGGTTTTGCATCCAACATCAAGGCACAAAAAAAGCCCCCTGCATGCGCAGGAGGCCTTGAAATTTGTCAGCGTGGCTCTCTGGTCAATCAGAGGCTTGAAACGTGCTTGGTCAAGCTCGACTTCAAATTGGCTGCTTTGTTCTTATGGATGATGTTGCGCTTGGCGAGTTTGTCAAGCATGGCGCTCACGAGCGGCAACAACGCAGTGGCCTCCTTCGCGTCAGTAGACGCACGAAGCTTGCGGACAGCATTGCGAGCTGTCTTGTGCTGGTAGCGGTTGCGGTCGCGCTTCTTTTCGTCAGAACGGATGCGCTTGAGGGCTGATTTGTGATGTGCCATAGAGATATCCTTGCTAAAAACAGGGGTGCAAATATAGCGAGGATTTGGGCAGGACAAACGTTTTCAAGGAAAAATCCTTGTCGTTCACCAAGTCAACAGGAGTTCGATTTCCAAATACCCCCCAAACAAAGGATGACGCACAGGCTCTGAAGCCATCAAATCCCGGGGCACAAAAGGCGCAACCTCCCCAACGTAGTCTTCCAACTCTTCGCCGTCATCTTCGAAGATCACAATGGTCACTTCCTCGTCCAGTTCGGCGCCTTGAAAGGTCAGATCAAAAGGGATTCGCTGCGGCAGCTCGGCTTCATACACCACCTCTGAAGTGAAATACACCTCGTTGCCCACGATGACGACCGCGTAAAAATCTGGGTTGCCGTCCTCTCCCTGGGGATCTTCAGGGTAGTTGGGGTCGTAGTTGACGATTTCGATTTGGTCGATGCGAACCTCGGGAGGCCCATCGTTGCCCTCGCCACAGCCGCCGCATCCTGCAGCAACCACAAGCGCAAAGAGCCAAAAACACCGCATGGAATTCAACCGTTGCATGATGCAAAAATCGACACGAAAGTTCGGGATAGCAAGAAGGGCGCCAAGGCGCCCTTCCATCCTAACAATCTACTTGTACCCAATCGAACAGCTTGCGCGAACGCAAGTGATCTTTTGATGCACAACGCTAATCTAACGGAGGGGAATGTGTAATACCTAAAAATTATACGACGAATCCCCCATTGCATCCAACGAAGGATGAATTGAGAACGATTGAAATGAAACCAAGGTTATCTTTCCCCCGTAGCAAGTGCGTTCGCGTAAGCTTTTCACACCTCTCATTGATGATGCCCAAAGTCCTGCTCCTGCCATTTCTTTTGGTCATGTTCCTCATGGAGCCAACCGCCCAAAATGTTCCTTCTTTCGTGGACATCGGCGCCCAAGCGGGCCTCACTGCAGAGGGTCAGCACCACGCCGTTGCCATCGGGGACTACGACAACGACGGGGACGAGGACATCTACGTCGGCTCCAAATTTGCGCCCAATGCCCTCTACCGGAACGACGGCAACATGATCTTCACCGAAGTTGGTGAGGCCGCGGGTGTGGCCGACGAGGGGTTCACAAACGCATCCATTTGGTTTGATTTCGACAACGATGGGGACTTGGATTTGGCCACTGGTAACGGATTCGGTGGCAGCAACCCCGCGCCCAACAGGTTCTACGTAAACCAAGGCGACGGCACATTCGTCGACATGGCTGAAACGTGGGGATTGAACAGCACCTTGATGTGCCGCTCACTGCATGCAGCTGACTATGACAAAGACGGATTCACCGACCTCTATGTGGTCAACATCAACAACATCAATCACTTCTTCAAAAACGAAGGTGGTCAAGGTTTCACCAACGTCTACGGCCAAACAGGCACGTTTGACACCGGCGTGGGGATGGGCAGCATCTTCTTTGACTACGACAACGACGGAGACCAGGATCTCTACTTGACGCATGATGCGAACCAAACGAACAAGCTCTACCGCAACAACGGCGAAGGGGCGTTCAATGATTTTGCCTTTTTCTCAGGATTGAATTACCAGGGCAATTGCATGGGGGTCGACGTGGCGGACATCAACCACGACGGCTGGCTTGACCTCTACATCACCGACCTCTACCCCAGTGCCATGTTCCTCAACGAATGCGATGGCACCTTCCAAGACATCAGTGTGCCTTCGGGGACGAGCGATTCAGGCATGACCTGGGGCTGTGTCTTCTTCGACTATGACCACGACGGCGAGTGGGATTTGTACATTGTCAACGACTACCAGTTCGCGCCGCTGCCGAACATCTTGTACCGCGGCAATGGAGACAACACCTTCACCCCGGTCAGTGTTGGGGACGCCACCCTCGAGCACACCTACTCTGATTACGGACTCGCCATGGGCGACTTGGACCAGGACGGAGATTTAGACTTGGTCATTGCCACCCCCAAAACAGGCACACAGCCAGGCATTGGCCTTTTGAGAAATGACGCCTCCGATGGCCATTGGCTTCAAGTGAAATTGGAGGGCACCGTGAGCAACCGCGACTGCGTCGGGGCGCGTGCGACCCTCCACTTTGACGGGAAAACGCGCATGGACGAAGTCAACATCGGTCAGGGATACTCGGGCGCGAGCACACTCGACCTGCACTGGGGTTTGGGCGAAAGCACCTCCGTCGATTCACTTGTGGTCGACTGGCCCAATGGTGGGATGTCCACCTACCTCAACCTCGATGTGGACACGCGTCACGAGTTGATGGAACCCAATGCGGGATGTCCAGCTGACTTCAACAACGATCAAGCCCAGGCTTCGGCAGATTTGCTGATTTTTTTGACGGGATATGGGTCGCCGTCAACCACACTTGACCTCGATGGGGACGGCCTTTGCGCCACGTCCGATCTGTTGGTGTTCTTGAGTTTGTTTGGCAGCTTCTGCAACTGACTTCAATCGCAGATTTCTCCGAAAGATCCGAGCAGAAGGAGGATGTCGGAAACGCCAACGGCTCCGTCGTTGTCAATGTCCTCCACGCAGGGACCCGTTGACGTTCCATCCGCCACGCACGTGCCTGAGACGGCATCCCAGACGGTGCCTTCACCGCAACAATCGCCCGCTGAGCAGTCTTCTGGCACAGGCGGCAAGCACGTTGTACATGACGCGTAACAATGAACGTCGAGGGTCGCTCCCCCAGCTGCAACAACAAACGCGCGATTGAATCCGCCTAGACCGTTGGGCACCCCGCACTCGCCCGGAACGCCTTCGTCCGTTCCCCAGACGTTGCCATTTAGGAATTTGTACTGAATCTCAGTGCCCACTTGGGCGACCACCGTCGTCCTGTAAATGCTGTCCGCTCCCAATTCGAGTGGCGTGTCGCCCGCCTGCCAACTTTGAAACGAACCGGCCACATGGACGCCCGCAGGATCCACGGGAAGGACGCCCATGTCGAGTTGAAGGACCGTTTCATATTGGCACGTGCCGTTGTCGGCTTCCGCCAAGGGGTCATAGTTCTCGGCACTGACGTCGGTGCATCCCACGTTCACCAAAATCGGCAAGGTCCCATCCGTGTCTGGCGTGGGAAGTGGCGTGTCCATGAAAAGATGCCACTCGCCAGGCTGCAGGGTCATGGCATCGCCAAGGTTGTTGACAGACATGCTCTGGCCAGTGAAGTGATTGTGCCACGTTCCGACGTAAGGAAATCCTGGTACCATGTTGATGGGTGCCACATCGAAGTTGCCGACGAGGACGACGTTCTGGTCAGGCCCATACAAGTGAATTCGCTTGCCTTTGCCGGATCCGTCCACGTTGTAATCGTAAGTCCCAAACGCAGGCTGATTCTTCTTCAAATCGTTCAGTGCAGCGATGGTTTTCGCCAAACCCAGACGGTCAGCGTTGGCGAGGTCCCCCCAAGGCGCGGGCTTTTCATTCAGCTTGCACTCCTCTGCAAACGAGCCGTTGAGGCAATCGAAGATGCTGATTTGGTATCCAAGCTCGCCCCATTGCCAAATCATCTTGGGCCCCGGGATGGTCAACAGAAATGCTTGCGCCATGGCCAAACGGTCCATGGCTGTGGATTCCTCCTTCGCGTCGTATCCATCGAAGGCATTGCCGTAGGTGGTCAGCTCGTATGCCATGCGCTCCTCGTCGTGGCTTTCGGCGTAAGTCACCAAGTTGGGCCACTGGTAGCCACGCGCCTGCCACGAGCCGTAGTTGATGTCTCCGTCGTAGCCCATAACCGCTTGGGTGTACTCGGTGGTCATCTTGCCCCAAATCATGAAACCGCCATTGGCCAGGGCCGTTTCCTCGTCGTTGTTTCCAAGGTGTTCGAGGATGAGGTAGGTCCCGGGGTGGTTGCTCCAAATGTCGTTGGCGTAATCAAAAAGGATGTCGACCCGGCTCTGATCGTACTGGTTCCAAGCGCCCACGTCGCTGCCTGAGTCGGTCTGGGTCAAGCCCTTGCTCAAGTCGATGCGGTAGCCGTCGATGTGAAACTCGTCGATCCAGAAATCGAACACGCGCTTCCAGAACTCTCGGGTCCAAGGATCGCCATGGTCGAAATCGTACCCAGGACTGAAGGGGTGCTTGGCAATTTTGTTGAACCAAGGGTTGTTGTCGGCTGCCGAACCGTCAGGGTCCTGGTACAAACGCACCAACGGATCGGTCCCAAAACTGTGGTTGGGCACAACGTCCACGATGACCGCGATCCCACGAGCGTGGCATTTGTTGACGAGTTCTTTGAGTTTGGCCGCGGTGCCATAAAATTTGTCGACCGCAAAGCGGAAGTTGGGGTTGTAGCCCCAGCTCAGGTTGCCTTCGAATTCGTTGACCGGCATGAGCTCAATGGCGTTGTACCCCATGAACTCGAGGTAATCCAATTGGTTGATGAGGTCTTGGAAGGTTTGGGCTTCGTCAAAGTCACGAACCAACGTCTCGTAGATCACAAGGCGATCTGAGGGCGGGCGTTGAAAATCGTTGTCCGTCCACAAGAAATAGGGGTTGTCCGTGCGGAACGCCGTGGTGTATTTCACTTCAGAGGTGGTGTATGAAGCCGAGCTGCCGCAGCGAATCCCTTTTGATCTGACCTTTCAAGGCGCCGAACTGGACGAGGAAGTGACCATTGTGATCTTCGAAGATGACGGCGAAGAGTTGGAAGACTACGTTGGGGAGGTTGCGCCTTTTGTGCCCCGGGATTTGATGGCTTCAGAGCCTGTGCGTCATCCTTTGTTTGGGGGGTATTTGGAAATCGAACTCCTGTTGACTTGGTGAACGACAAGGATTTTTCCTTGAAAACGTTTGTCCTGCCCAAATCCTCGCTATATTTGCACCCCTGTTTTTAGCAAGGATATCTCTATGGCACATCACAAATCAGCCCTCAAGCGCATCCGTTCTGACGAAAAGAAGCGCGACCGCAACCGCTACCAGCACAAGACAGCTCGCAATGCTGTCCGCAAGCTTCGTGCGTCTACTGACGCGAAGGAGGCCACTGCGTTGTTGCCGCTCGTGAGCGCCATGCTTGACAAACTCGCCAAGCGCAACATCATCCATAAGAACAAAGCAGCCAATTTGAAGTCGAGCTTGACCAAGCACGTTTCAAGCCTCTGATTGACCAGAGAGCCACGCTGACAAATTTCAAGGCCTCCTGCGCATGCAGGGGGCTTTTTTTGTGCCTTGATGTTGGATGCAAAACCACGAGAACGGGCTGCTCAGGAGGGGGTGGGCGTGTTCTCAAATCAAGAATTGCTGGTCATTTTGTTGGGCACAGGCCCTGCAGGTCAGGATGCTTCGTCCGTTGCTGAAGAGGTGCTGTCGTTGGCTCAGGGATGCCTGCACAATTTGGCTTCGTGGCCAGTGGAAGGGTTGACCCTTGTTCACGGCATTGGTCAGGCCAAAGCGACCTTGATTGCCGCGGCGATGGAGTTGGGGCGCAGACGACACGACCATGCAAGACGCTTGGGCGATGCCATCAAAAGCAGCCGGGATGTGCACGTTCGGTTCAGGTCAAGGCTGGGCGATTTGCAGCACGAGGAATTTTGGGTGTTTTCGGCGTTCCAATCATGTCCTTGCTGAGGTTTGCATCTCACGGGGTGGGCTCACAGGAACGGTGGTGGACCCCAAAATTGTGTTTGGCCGTGCCCTGGCGATGCGCGCCGCAGCGCTCGTCCTTGTGCACAATCACCCTTCTGGCAATCCCAAGCCAAGCGACGCAGATCGTGCGCTGACGCAAAACCTCTGCCGGGCAGGTGAGTTTCTGGACTTGCCCGTGTTGGATCATGTGATTGTGGCCGGTGATGGCTTCGTTAGCTTTGCTGACCAAGGATGGTTGAGATGAACGCGCCACATCACATGCTCATTGTCGTCGGAGCTCGACCACAATTCATCAAAGCGGCTGCATTGCATCGCGCAATGAAGGCATCGTCCACGTGGAAGGCGACTTGGGTGCACACAGGCCAGCATCACGATGAAGCGCTGAGTGAGCAGTTCTTTTCCGAATTGTCTTTGCCTGTTCCCGAGGTGAGGTTGAATCCGCGCCCTTCCTCAAGGGCCGCGAGGTTGGGAGACATGATGGAAGGCATCGAAAAGGCCATCGTAGAACATACACCTGATTGGGTGTTGGTCTTTGGAGACACGGACTCCACGTTGGCGGGAGCTTGGGCTGCAGCTGCTCAAGGTGTGCCGTTGGTGCATGTGGAGGCCGGGTTGCGATCGCACAAGTGGTCCATGCCGGAGGAGGTGAATCGGGTGCTGACCGACCGGATGTCGAGCGTTTTGGTGTGTCCCACAGATGCAGCGGTTTCACATCTTGAGGCCGAGGGCATTTGCAAAAGGGTCAGTGGACACTCCAACAAACCCACTCCCACCTCGCCACTGGTCCTTCGCACTGGCGATGTCATGCACGACAACGCCCTTCACTTCAGCGGGCAATGGCAGTTGAATCCGGGTCAAGGTCCTGTGTTGTTGACCATGCATCGCCCGCAGAACGTGGATGACATCGACGTGTTGGTGGCATGGCTTCAGGCCATTGGAGTGTGGCTCGTTGAGCATGGCCTGTCGGCGTTGTTCCCCATGCATCCCAGAACGTTGAAGACCCTCGAAGCTCATTGGCCGGAGTGGAAGCCGACTTTGGAAAATCAAAACATCCGCGCAACGCCCCCCATGGGTTACGTCGATTTGTTGAAGGCGGCACAACATGCCCCCTTGGTGCTGACCGACAGTGGTGGCGTTCAAAAAGAAGCGTTTTCCCTTGGCACGCCCTGCGTTGTATTGCGCGACACCACTGAATGGG
>JAOIQU010000045.1 GCA_028141885.1 Flavobacteriales bacterium
GCTACCTTCAGGCAGACCAGAAACTCGGGGAGCGCCTCAATGTTTCAGTCGGCGCGCGGTACGAACACTTCAGCATCAAAGACAGCATCGACGCCAGCGGCAAACCCGTGTTCAATTCCGACGCCAAGCCTGTCTTCCGAGCCGGGTTGAATTACCAACCCGCTGAGGCGACATGGCTGAGGGCAAGCTTTGGACAAGGATTCCGATTCCCCACCATTGCAGAGAAATTCATTCGAGCTGGACTGGGGCCGCTTCAAGTCTATCCGAGCAACGAACTGCGCCCTGAAACTTCGGTCAACATTGAAGCCGGGTTGAAACAAGGCGTCCAAATCGGGGGATTCCAAGGATTCATTGACATCGCTGGTTTTTTCCAGAAGTACGACGACTTCATTGAGTTCACGTTTGGCCAGTGGGGCAATCCGGCAACCGACGTGTTTTCGGGATTGGGCTTCAGGAGCCTGAACACCGGAAGCAGCCGGGTGACCGGTTGGGAAACGTCCGTCATGGGCCGTGCAAACTGGGGCGAAACCACTCTCGACCTCCTGGCCGGATACACCTACACCAACCCCATCAGCCTGACCCCCGATTACTACTACGATGCCGTGACGAATGCTGCCGGCGACACCATCGGTGGGGCGAGTTACAACAGCACGAGCTTAGACACGACCGGGCAAGTGTTGAAGTACCGCTCCAAGCACCTCTTCCGATTCGACGCCGAGTTGAGGCAACCCAAGTGGTTCCTCGGCCTGAGCCTTAGACACCAAAGTGCCCTCCAAAACATCGACGCGGCGTGGTTAACCTTCGAGCAGTTTGGTCTGACCGATTGGGGACTGGAACAATGGCTGGAAGACCACACGAGGTTCAATTTCAGAACCAACCGCCGCGAGATGTCGCTGCCCTGGATTGTGGACCTGCGTACTGGCGTCAACCTCACCGAACAACACAAACTGTCGGTGGTCATCAGCAACCTCACGAACGCAGAGTACGCAATTCGGCCGTTGGCGATCGAAGCGCCAAGGCTTGTGAATGTCGTGTACACCTATGAACTGAATTGAGGTCCACGTCAGGCGGACAAGACCGAACTTTCACCGCATGAAGCTTCTCACTGTCATCCCCGCGCGCCACGGATCCACGCGTTTTCCTGGCAAACCCCTGGTCTCTATTGCTGGGTTGCCGATGATCCAACGCGTCTACGAGCGCGTGCAATCATCTGGGGTTTGTGACAAGGTGGTGGTGGCCACGGACGACGCGCGCATCGCCGCGGTGGTGGAGGAATTTGGCGGCCACGTTGTGATGACCTCTGTGGATTGCGCCAACGGCACGATTCGCTGCCACGAAACGGTGGAACGACTCGAAGCGGAAGGAGAGGCCTTCGATGCGGTGCTGAACGTGCAGGGCGACGAACCGTTTGTGCACCCCGACCAAATCGCCCAGCTCTCCGAACTCCTGCACAATCCCGATGCCGCCGTGGTCACCTTGGCCAAGTCGATGCCCGCCGATCCAGAAATTCACTCACCCCATCGCGTGAAGTTGGTCCGAAACATGAATGGTCGCGCCTTGATGTTCAGCCGCAGCCCCCTGCCCCATGGCGAGGGACCTTGGTTGCAGCACGTCGGACTCTACGGCTTCACCCGAACCGCCCTCGAAGCCCTGGTGCAATTGAGCCCCACGCCTTTGGAACAACGTGAACGGTTGGAACAGCTGCGGTGGCTTGACCACGGCTGGCGCATCGACGTGGGCACCACGCCCCACCTCACCCCATCGGTCGACACACCGGAAGATTTGGTGGCCATCGAACGCCTGATTGCAGACGGGAACCTGTCAATATGAAAAATCCCGCCGGCTTTGGGGCCGACGGGACAATTCAATCCAATTGACGTAAGGCTTACTTGATTTTACCCATGCGGGCCTTGACATCAACCGTCGAGTTCTTCTGAATGAAGCACAGGCCCAACACTGGACAAGTGACCGTGGTCACAAATTGGGGATAGAACACCACGTCATAACCAGGGTTGCTTTGGTACAACTCATAAAGTGCATAGCCCTGAGTAGGGTCGGACACAAAACCACCAACAACGGGCAACGCACCAAGCGCACTGGCAATGTTGTCCCCTTCAACAGCACCTGACTTCTTCTTGAACAATCGTTCGAAGTCGATGCCCAAAACTGTAGATGTCTTCGCGGAGGCCGAAACTTGGTCCGACATTTCGAAGTCTCCAGACTCGAATTGAACATGTGCGTTGGGTTCGCGCATGGTGCTGTTGATGCTTGTGCAGCTTGCAAAGAGCAATGAAACAGTCAAAAGAGTGAAAATTGAACGGATCATGAAAGTTGAGATTAAGATTACGCACTCAAGTAACTCTTCGAGCGACCAGAAGGCAATCCCATCAGAGCAAAGTTTTCCACTGCCTTTCTCACCCGTATCTTCGCACCCCCGCACACCTTGTGCTGGGCCAAAACCCGTTGAAATGAACATGCGATTTTTGGGTGCAACCGCGCTGGCGGTTTGGGCCATTTCTCTTGGCTGCAACACCCCCTCTTCTCAAGACATGAAGACTTCCCCAATTGTGACCAAGGCCTCTGAACTTCCCACGCCTCCTGACGCGGCCCAACAGCCTCACGCCACCGACATCCACGGCATGCAACTGCAGGATCCGTATTTCTGGATGCGGTTGAGCGACGAGCAAAAGGAAGCCAAAGCGCCCGACGCTCAAACGTCCGAAGTGGTGGCCTACCTCGAAGCCGAGAACGCCTACAAGAAGACGGTGATGGCGCCGACGGAAGCCTTGCAAACCAAGCTATACGACGAAATTGTCGGACGCATCAAGAAGGACGACGAGAGCGTGCCTGTGTTGGACAAGGGCTACTGGTACTACAGTCGCTACGAAGAGGGTAAAGAGTACCCCTTCACGTGCCGGAAAAAAGGCTCCATGGACGCCGACGAAGAGGTGATGCTCGACCAGTCGGCCATGGCTGAGGGGCACAACTACTTCGCCGTAGGTGGCCGCAGCGTCAGCCCCGACAACAACTTGTTGGTCTACGGTGTGGACACCGTGAGCCGCCGCCAATACACCCTGTACGTGAAGGACCTCACCACCGGTGAATTGCTCGAAGACCGCATCCCCGAAACGACCGGAGGGGCGACGTGGGCCAACGACAACAAGACCCTGTTCTACACCAAGAACGACCCGATGACCTTGCGTTCGTTCCAGATTTATAAGCACGTCTTGGGCACGTCCGTGAGTGAAGATGTCCTCGTGTTTGAGGAAAAGGACGAGACCTTCTCTTGCGGCATCAGCAAGACCAAAAGCGAGGAGTACCTCGTCATTGGCACGAGCACCACAGTGAGTTCTGAGTTTTGGGTGTTGGATGCCAACACGCCTGAAGGAACGTGGAAGGTGATTCAGCCGCGCGAGCGCGATTTGGAATACAGCATCAGCCACTACCAAGACCACTTCTACATAGTGACCAACCGCGATGCGAAGAACTTCAAATTGGTGAAGACCCCGGTGGATGCCACGATCTACGACAACTGGGAAGACGTGTTGCCGCACCGAGACGACGTGTTGCTCGAGGGCGTCGACATCTTCAGCGACCATCTGGTGGTGCAGGAGCGTAAAGAAGGCCTCAACCGCATCCGCATCAAGCGCTGGGATGGGACTTCTGACCTCTACATCCCCTTCAACGATCCTGCATACACGGCGTACGTCGGCGCCAATCCCGATTTCAACACGGAGCGTTTGCGCTACGGATACGCGTCGATGACCACCCCGAGCAGCGTGCTTGAATACGATTTCGCGACGGGCAACATCGAGACCTTGAAGCAACAGGAAGTGCTCGGCGGCACGTTTGACCCAGAGAACTACGTCAGCGAGCGCATGATGGTGGAAGCACGCGACGGCGTCAAGGTGCCTGTGAGCATCGTCTACCGGAAAGGACTTGAGCGCAATGGCCAAAATCCATTCCTCCTCTACGCTTACGGCAGCTACGGCTACAGCATGGACGCCAGCTTCTCTGTGGCGCGCCTGAGCATGCTGGACCGCGGCTTCGTGTACGCCATCGCCCACATTCGGGGTGGAAGCGAGATGGGGCGACACTGGTACGAGGACGGTAAGCTGTTCAACAAAATGAACACGTTCAACGACTTCATCGATTGCGGCAAGGCAATGGTGGAAGCGGGCTTCACCAGCCCCGACCACATGTACGCCATGGGTGGAAGCGCCGGCGGCTTGTTGATGGGTGCGGTGATGAACCTCGAGCCCAGCCTCTTCAACGGCGTGATTGCGGCCGTGCCGTTTGTCGACGTCATCAACACCATGTTGGACGAGACCATTCCGTTGACCACGTTTGAGTTTGACGAGTGGGGCAACCCCAAAGACAAGGCCTACTTCGACTACATCATGCAGTACAGCCCCTACGACAACGTCGAGGCGAAAGACTATCCCCACACCCTCATCACCACAGGATACTGGGACAGTCAAGTGCAGTACTGGGAGCCGGCCAAGTGGATCGCGAAGCTTCGCGACGTCAAAACCGACGACAACCTCCTGATCATGGACTGCAACATGGAAACGGGCCACGGCGGCGCATCGGGTCGATTCGAGCGCATCAAAGAAGTGGCGTTGGAGTACGCGTTCATGTTCATGCTGGAAGGCATCGAAGAATAACATGGGCGAACCCCGTCGTTTCCGGAACCTCACGCGTGAGGAGCTTCAGGGCTTGGAGCTGGAATTTGCACGCTTCTTGGCGTCCCAAGGGATGCCTGCGACGGAGTGGGCGCGCATTTCCTCTGAAGAGCCCGAGCGCGTGGAGGCGTTGATTGCGGAGTTCAGCACCGTGTTTTGGGAAACGACCACCTCACGGCTGACCTACCTCGAGCGTCACGACGGCGGGGACACGTGGTATTTCAAGTTTGGGGAAACGGAGGCCAATTTGGTGCGCATCGATCCTGAGGGCACGCGTTTTCAAGGGGCCAAATCCTATCCCGAGGAAGCCCGTGGCCAGGAGGTGTTCCTCATCCTGGAACAGGGGGCGACCCCAGTGTCATCTGAGCGCCACGACGAGCTGGACGCGATGTTTGAAGGGATGAAGGGCTGAGGCTCCGGGTTGGGTCAAACCGTCCAGCCCATGCGCAACATCCAACCCGCGAGGTCTTCCTTCGAAAGGTCGAGGTGATGGGCGTGCAGCCCGGCGCGATGAGCGCCCTCCACGTGTTGGATGCTGTCGTCCAAAAACAGCGTTCGCGACGGGTTCAAACCATGGCGTTCGCACACGTGAAGGAAGGTCTCCGGATGCGGCTTCTTCATGCCCAAATCGTGGCTGTAATGCGCCGCCTCGAACGCCCCCCAAAACGCCGCAGCGTCCGGAAGCGTGGCGCGCAAATCTGCCTCGAACACCTGCGCGTGAATGGCGTTGGTGTTGCTGAGCAAAAACAGCCGCGTCTTTTGGCCCAGCGCTTCCACCAAGGAAGCCCGTGCCGGCGGCATACCGGTCAAGATGCAACACCACGCCGAGTGCACCTCTTCGAGGGTCGTGCCTTCCAGGCAACGTGCCATGAGGTGGTCGTAAAAGGCGTCTCGTGAAAGGGTCCCGACCTCCAATTGGTCGAACCATTCAGACTGCGAGGCCTGGTGATACAACGAGGCGAACTCGGCGTCACCCAACCGTGTAAACGCCTTCGGTGGCGCATCGTAATCGATGTCGTACAAGACGCCGCCAAAATCGAGGATGACCCCTTCGAGGTCTTCCAGTGCAATGTGTTGGTTCAACATGAGATCAAAGGCGCTTCAGCCACGCCTTCTGGTGACCGCGCGCTCGGGCGTCTGCCAGCGCTTCGCGGGCCTCGGACTCGGTGGCGTAACCTCCCATGGACACCGCGGTCAATCCGTTGTGGGCCTGGTAGTGGAGCGTGGCCTCAAATCCCTCTTTGCGCATCGATACGGCAAGCTTTTCAGCGTTCGCCTTCACGCCAAAGGCACCCCCCACGATCTGGAACTTCACCACCGCCTCAACGGGAGCCACTTCGACTGGCGCTGCTTCGACTGGCTTGGGCTCGACGTCCACAACCTCCGCAACCGGTTCAGGCGCGGGCGCGGGCTCAGGCACGGGGGTTGGAACCACTTCAGGCTGTGTGACCGGAACGTCGATGCGCAGGCCTCCCGCAGCGGGACGCCCTTCCACCACATCGTACTCGAGGCGGCCTTCCCATTGGGTGCGCGCAACAAAGTCCTTGACGCTCTCGCCTGCCGTGGCTTCTTGGTTCGACCATTCGGTCACGGAAGACTCGGGCGCTGAAGGTGTGTAGGTGGCGGCGACGGGAACGGCATTCCAAAGCGGGTTGCTGCCAAGCAGGGTTGCCGATCCCGTGGGTTCAGCAAGCAAGTACGCGCCGGCAAGGGTCAATGGGATGGCCACAGCCGCAGCAGCGCGGCCCAGTTTGACGCGGAGCGGAATGACACGCCCTTCATGCTCCGACTGGCGACGAGGCTCGCGAGTTGGTGCAGGAGCGGGCGCTTCCGATTGGGCCTGCACAGGAACAGGCGCGGCGACCGGCTCAGGTGTCGCGACCGACTCAGGCGCAGGATCGGCAATGGGCGCGGTGATGGCGCGGGGCACGAGTGGGATGCTAGCATGGCCAAACGACTGCAACATCCGCTCAAACTCGGCATCGGCCATGAATCGGAGCTGTCCGTCCTCCTCCTTGTAGAGCTTGCCCATCCCTGGGAGCTGGAACGGCTGGCCGGCATTCAAGGCGTCTTGAACATGCTGCACGAGGCCTTCCACGGCTTGAATCGCGTCGGGGTAAAGGATTCCGTGCTTGGCCATCAATTCGTTGGCCAGCACGCCATCGTTGGTGGTCAACCTTGGGTTGAACAGGACGTCGCGTGACGGGGGAACGATTTGACGTTTGGCCTCATCGTACCACGCCGACCTCGGATTGCACACAAATCCTCCCAACCCCGGCAACATCACACAATCGTGATCCCAGAACAAACCGGGCAACACCTTCAAGACATCCTCAGAGGTCAGCGGAGAAACATGTCGCAGCGAATCCATGCAGGCAAGGTAGAGCGCACAGGCCAAAGGACAAACGACTCACACCGCTCTCTTCCCACACAGCGCTGTGAGCACGTCAACGGATCAGGGACACGTGTCCTTCCAACAGCAAGGGGCCCGATTCTTGGTCGAGTTGTACTTGCCAAAAGTACACGCCATTGGGCGCGTAATGTGCCCCGCCATCCACGTCTCCACGCCAAGGCACTTCCGGGTCGTCCGTTTCAAAAATCACTTCTCCCCAACGGTTGAAAATGCGCATGGAAAAGCCCCTCAAATCGGCGCCCTCCGCCTTGAACACGTCGTTCAATCCGTCGTTGTCCGGCGTGAAGCTGTTAGGCACATATACGGGGTAGAAGACGTCGACAAACATGGAATCCCGCCCCACGCAGCCCGTCTTGTCGGCCGCATTGATCACGTACCAACCCGGTTCGGTGACTGTCAGTATGGGCGTCAAGCAAGTGGGACAATCGAGGTTTTCTGAAGGCGTCCAAAACACGTCCAGCCCATACGACCCGCCCCACAGTTGCACCGTGTCAAGCAAGGCCACCCGACGGTCCGGACCGGCCGTCAACGGCGGCGGTTGCGTGACGTAAACCGTGAGGTCGTCGCTGGCCGTGCACCCATCGCTGTCCGTGACGTACACCGTGTAAGTCGTGGTGAAACTGGGGAACAGGTACGTTTGACTTGACCCTGGATCCGTGGCCAAATCGCTCGGCACCCACGAAAACGTCGAATTGGGGTCGTTGCCCTGAGCCGCGGCAAAAAACAGGTCGCCCTGGCAGACGCCTCCGTCTCCAGAAGCGAAGGCCTCCGGAACGTTGACCTCGACCGTGACCTCGTCCGTCCCGATGCCACACAGATTCAGGATGGACACAGTGAACGTCGTGGTTTGGTTGGGGTATACGTAGGGGTTTTGGGCGGAGGGATTGTTGGTGAATTCCGAAGGACTCCAAAGCCACTCGTCGCCTTCTGCCCCCGCCAGCTGCACCCCAAATCCCTGGCAAATTTCCTCGCTTGGGTACACCTCATTTCCCGGGGGGCCCTGGACCACCGTGACGGTGGCTTCCGCTTCGTCGGTGCACCCCAGGTCGTCGGTGAGCACCACGCTGTACGTCGTGGTTTCCGTGGGCGAGGCCTCGACTTCGCTCGCATTGGGGTTGTCGAGACCAAGCGGAGGTGACCACGTCGCGTCTTCCGCCCCAAACGCCACCAACGAGGCACTTTCCCCGATGCAGATGGCAGTGCTCGAAGGCGTGATTTCAGCCACCACTTCTTGCACCACCACGTCCATGGTTGCGGAGCCTTCCCCGCACACGTTGACGTCAGTCACGCTGAATTGGGTGGTGCCAACGGGAGGGACAATGACATGGTTCGTTGCCGTGAGGTCGTTCAACAAGGGGTTGGGCATCCAAGTCAGCGCCGTCGTGCCGTTGGCGATGAGTTCGATCTCTTCGCCGACACACACCGGGTCCACCGGGAAGATCACCGGTTGTGGAGGCGACTCGATGTTAACGAGGATGTCTGTGTTGACGGGCGCAAGGCATCCTGTGGGGTCGGTGACGGTCAAAATCACGCTGTAAGTGCCCGGACCTGGAAACGTGTGCGTCGGTTCGTACTCGGTGCTTGTGGTGTTGTCGTCAAACGTCCACAAATACGCATACCCCGGCGTGGACGTGTTTTCAAAGTCCACGTCCAATCCGTCGCACAACACCCCCTCATTGACCACGTCAATGCCCACGTCCAGCTCCCCGAGCTCGAACTTGAACACCCCCAAGTTGCAGTTGAAGCTGTCGTTGGTGGAACTCCATGCGCCAGGGGTAGTGGGGAGGTCACTGTTGCC
>JAOIQU010000046.1 GCA_028141885.1 Flavobacteriales bacterium
ACAGCCTTCACCCCCGCCCATGCCAGGGCCTCTGACAGCTGCGACTCCGTAACGCCTTCCGCCACACGAAGCCATGAAACCAGCCTTGGCTTGGTGCGTTCGTTCATTTCTTCCTTGGCCAAGGCCAAACCGCGTTGCAAAAGCGTGCGAATGGCCCGCTGCGGATGTTTGATGCCGAGCAATTCAGCACAATCTCGGATGCCCATGTCCTCGCGCACATGCAATGCATCGAGCAGCATCATGGCCGATTGATCCAACCCTTCCTCCGATGCGTCGTGGGCATACGGATGCAACACGATGCGCGTGGTGCTTTCAAGCTTCATGCCAGCCGGGAGTGCAGCCCCCACCATTTCCCCCAAAGAGCACATGTAATGCTGGGCCATCCAGGTGAACAAATCGCGTTGTGCCAATGTCAAAATCGGCGAATCGTCCACCACAGCCTCGACCTCCTTGGCGAGGTATCCCACGGGTGCCGATTGATGCACCTCCCAAATCACCCCAGTCCACTTCTTGTTTCCAAGGGGCACCACGACCCTTGAACCCACCACCGGCCGCACCTCTTCCCCACTGAACCACTTGTACGTCAGCGTTTTGGGCAATGCCAAAGGCACCACCACCTCGACGAAGGTTGGAGAAGAAGAGCGCGTTGTGGACATGAAGGGGAAAATTAGGTCTAAGAATTGGCAAACCTCGCAGCCTTTCTCGTGTTCTTTAAGGCATGGCGACATCCATCTCACCCCTGAAAGCGGGAGACCAAGCTCCAAGCTTTTCTGCACCGGACCAACACGGCAACATTCGGACGTTGGAGGAGTTCAAAGGCTCCAAGCTGATTTTGTATTTCTATCCCAAGGACAACACCCCAGGATGCACTTCCCAAGCCTGCAACCTGAACGACAACCTCAAAACGCTGTCGGAAAAGGGCTACCAAGTCCTGGGCGTCAGCAAGGATCCAGCAAAGTCACACCACAAGTTCATCGACAAGTTTGGCTTGAAATTCGACTTGCTTTGCGATGAGGAACTGAGCGTGCACAACGCATATGGCGTTTGGGGGTTGAAAAAATTCATGGGACGAGAATATGACGGAACCCATCGCACAACGTTCGTGATTGACGAGCATGGCGTTTTGGAACAAGTCATTGCCAAGCCTAAAGTCAAGGCACACGCAGAAGAAATCCTCCATCCCGAAGGTTGACTTCACGTGCGTCGTTCATTGTTTTTTGCCTCACGTTGACAAAACACACACCTCTCCGTAAGTCCTTTACGGAGTGACTCAAATACCTTCGCTCAAAACCAATTGACATGGCGGTAAACGCAGACAAACTCAAAGCCCTCCAGTTGACCATGGATCGACTGGACAAGACATACGGAAAGGGCACCGTGATGAAGCTCGGAGACGAGGTGGTTGAAAATGTGGATGTGATTCCCAGTGGGAGTCTGAACCTCGACCTTGCACTCGGCATAGGAGGATACCCCAAAGGACGCGTCGTCGAGATCTATGGCCCAGAGTCTTCAGGAAAGACCACCCTCGCCATTCATGCCATTGCAGAATGTCAGAAGCAAGGCGGTATTTGTGCCATCGTGGATGCCGAACATGCGTTCGACAAGTTCTATGCTGAGAACCTCGGCGTGGACACCGAGAACCTGCTCATCTCACAGCCCGACAATGGAGAACAAGCTCTGGAAATCGCCGACAACCTGATTCGTTCAGGAGCGATCGACCTTCTTGTGATTGACTCGGTGGCGGCGCTGACGCCACGGGCTGAGATTGAAGGCGAAATGTCTGACAGCTCAGTGGGTCTCCAAGCGCGATTGATGTCAAAGGCGTTGCGCAAGTTGACCGGCACCATCAGCAAGACGGGGTGTTGCTGCATTTTCATCAATCAGCTTCGTGAGAAGATTGGCGTCATGTTTGGCAACCCTGAAACCACCACCGGCGGAAATGCCTTGAAGTTTTATTCTTCCGTGCGCCTCGACATTCGTCGTTCCACTCAGATCAAAGACGGCGATGTGGTGAAAGGCAACCGCACGAAGGTTAAGGTGGTCAAAAACAAAGTGGCACCTCCGTTCCGTCGCGCTGAGTTTGACATCATGTACGGTGCCGGTGTTTCGAAGACCGGAGAAATCATCGATTTGGGTGTCGACCAAGGCATCATCAAAAAGAGCGGTTCTTGGTTCTCTTACGGGGACACCAAACTCGGTCAAGGCCGCGACGCGGTCAAAGGACTGCTCGAGGACAACCCCGAGTTGATGGAGGAGCTCGAAAACAACATCAAAGAAGCCATTCAGCCAACGCCTGCTGCCCCAGAAGTTGCGCCTGAAGAAGCGCTGGCGTGAACAGAAGGATTGTGATGTTGAAGTCAACATGTCAAAGCGGGGTGGCCCTGAGCCTCCTCGCTTTGGTGTTTTCAGGGTGTGACGCACCCTCAACGGCCCCTGCGGATGTCGACGAGGCAGACACCCGTCTTGACAGTGCCTCGTATTGGAGCGACCACATTGTCAAGGACCCTTCTGACCCCTCAAGGTATGTGGATCGTGCCGCTTGGCATCTTCGCTCTGGACGTGTTGCTGAAGGGCTTCAAGATTTGGCACTCGCACTGGAGGCCGACTCCACCCACGCCCCGGCGTGGTCGGCAAAAGCGGATGCCCTTTACTTGACTCAGGCTTTCGAACCGTGCATCGCCCACTTAGACCAATGCCTCGACATCGCCCCCGACCACATTCCGTGCTTGCTGCGTAGGGCAGAAATGCACATCCACTTGAGGCAATACGAAGATGCTTTTGACAAGCTCAATGCCGTGCTTCGTTTGCAAGCCCTGAATCGAGAGGCGTATTGGATGAAGGGCATGATCTACCGTGACCAAGGCAACATGGACAACGCCAAGAGTTCATTCCAAACGGCAGTGGAAGTCGACCCCAACTTCTTCGACGGCTACATCGCGCTGGGATTGACCTATGCCGCTGCAGGAGACACCCTTGCGTTTGGCTTTTTCGAAACGGCGATTGAATTGAATCCCAACAGCGTGGAAGCCAAGTACAACCTTGCATATTCGCTGCAAGAATTCAAACCTACGTCGTGCGCTTACCTCAACAAGGCGCGTCAAGAATACCGGGCCATCGTCGAGCTCGACCCCAACAACGCCGCTGCGTCCTTCAACCAAGGGTACATTCATCTTGAGTACCTCCAGAATTACGACAGTGCCGTGCATCATTTTTCCATGGCCATTGAGGCGCTGCCATATTACCACCAAGCGTTCTTCAACCGCGGGCTTGCCAACGAGAGCCTGGGAAGGAATGATGAAGCGGAGCTTGATTACCGCGAAGCGTTGAGCATCAAACCCGATTACACCGCCGCTGCGTTGGCGCTGGAACGCGTGTTGGATCAATAGCTCCCTTCAGGAATCCGAGAGCAACAAAAAGGGCGGCCCAATTGGACCGCCCTTTGTTTCACCCACCACAGGTGTTGAAGTCTTATTTCTTGATTTGATCCACCACGGCCTTGAAGGCTTCGGGGTGGTTCATCGCGAGGTCAGCGAGGACCTTGCGGTTGAGTTCGATGCCCGACTTGGACAACTGACCCATGAATACGCTGTAGGACATGCCGTGTTGGCGTGCACCTGCATTGATGCGCTGAATCCACAAGCTGCGGAATTGACGCTTGCGGAGCTTTCGTCCGACGTAAGCGTATTGGAGGCCTTTTTCGACCGCGTTCTTGGCGACCGTCCAAACGTTCTTCCGGGCACCGTAGTACCCTTTGGCCATTTTGAGGACCTTCTTGCGACGTGCGCGTGAGGCCACTGCGTTTTTTGATCTTGGCATTTCTGTGTTCTTATTTGATGGTTGGCGGAGAACAGACGTTCACACTTGCAAGGCCAAACACCGGGTGAAACAAACCAGTGTCTTCGGTTGGTCGATCAGACCAACAACTGACGCTTGATGTTGGGCACGTCCGCCTTGTCGACGGTGGTTGCGTGCGTGAGGTTGCGCTTTTGCTTGGTGCCTTTCTTGGTCAAGATGTGACTCTTGAAAGCGTGCTTGCGCTTGATTTTGCCAGTTCCTGTCAGCTTGAAACGCTTCTTGGCGCTGGATTTGGTTTTCATCTTCGGCATGGCCTCGGATTTTTAGAGTGGTGGGTTATTTCTTCTTCGGATTGAACATCACAGTCATCCGCTTGCCTTCAAGCTTGGGCATCTGTTCCAAAGCGCCCAAATCTTCCAATTCCTGGGCAAACTTCAGAAGGAGGATTTCTCCGCGCTCCTTGAAGACAATCGTACGGCCACGGAAAAACACGTAGGCTTTCACCTTCGCACCTTCCTCCAAGAATTTCCGAGCGTGCTTCAACTTGAACTGGAAGTCGTGCTCATCGGTGTTGGGACCAAAACGGATTTCCTTCACCTGAATCTTGGCTTGGTTGGCCTTGATTTCTTTCTGCTTCTTTTTCTGTGCGTAGAGGAATTTACGGTAATCGATGATGCGGCACACCGGAGGATCAGCTTTGGGGCTGATTTCCACCAAATCGAGTTCCAATTCTCGGGCCTTCGCCAATGCGGCGCTGGTCTTCAAAATGGCCGGTTCGACGTTGTCGCCTACAAGGCGCACGGAGTCGACCGTGATTTTCTCGTTGATCCGATGGGGATCTTCCTTGATGACCCTGCCACGAAAGCCGGTCCTTCTTCTACGTATTGCGATGACTGTTGTGTTTAAATAGACTCAAAAGTTGTTCTCCAGCATCTCCGCCACTTCCCGCTGAATGCGTTCCGTAAAAGCTTCAATGCTGACACTTCCCAAGTCCCCTTCGCCCTGCTTGCGCACGGAGACGGTTCCCTCGGAAGCCTCGTTTTCCCCGACAATCAGCATGTAAGGCACTTTGTCAAGCTCCGCTTCGCGGATTTTCTTGCCAACCTTTTCTGACCGCGCGTCAACGAGGGCGCGAATATCGCCATTTTCCAGCACTTTTGAAAGATTCTCCGCGTATTCGTTGAATCTGTCGCTGATTGGCAGGATTCGAGCCTGCTCCGGGGTGAGCCACAACGGGAACTTTCCGGCACAATGTTCGATGAGAATCGCGACGAAACGTTCCATCGAACCGAAGGGCGCACGGTGGATCATCACCGGACGGTGTTTGCCGTTGTCGGCACCTACGTACTCCAGTTCAAACCGCTCGGGAAGGTTGTAATCAATCTGCACGGTCCCGAGCTGCCAACGGCGTCCGATGGCGTCGCGCACCATGAAGTCAAGCTTGGGTCCGTAAAACGCGGCTTCGCCCAATTCCACCACCGTTTCGAGGCCTTTTTCCTCAGCCACTTCTTGGATGGCTTTCTCCGCTTTGTCCCAGTTTTCCTGGGCTCCAATGTACTTGTCTGGGTTCTCTGGGTCGCGGAGGCTGACTTGGGCGACGAAATTTTGGAAGTCAAGGGTCTTGAAGATGTATAGCACGAGGTCAATGACCGCGCCGACCTCTTCCTTCACTTGGTCCTGCGTGCAGAAAATGTGCGCGTCGTCTTGGGTGAAGCCACGAACGCGCGTCAAGCCGTGAAGCTCGCCGCTTTGCTCGTAGCGGTAAACCGTGCCGAACTCCGCCAAGCGCACTGGCAAATCGCGGTATGACCGAGGACGCGCCTTGAAAATCTCACAGTGGTGAGGGCAGTTCATGGGTTTGAGGAGGTATTCCTCCCCCTCGGCGGGCGTGTTGATCGGCTGGAAGCTGTCCTCCCCATACTTGGCGTAGTGCCCTGAGGTCACGTACAACTCCTTGTTGCCAATGTGAGGCGTGATGACTGGCTCGTAGCCCGACTTGCGCTGAGCTTCTTTGAGGAAGTTCTCGAGGCGCATCCGGAGGTCGGCACCCTTGGGCAACCACAAGGGAAGTCCCTGCCCCACCTTCTCTGAAAAGTGGAACAAATCGAGCTCCTTGCCCAGCTTGCGGTGGTCGCGCGCCTTTGCCTGCTCCAAACGCTCCAAGTGTTCTTTGAGGTCGCTTTTCTTGGTGAAGGTCACGCCGTAGACGCGGGTGAGTTGCTTTTGGGTCTCGTCCCCTTTCCAGTAAGCTCCAGCAATGGCCATGATTTTAGCCGCCTTCACATGTCCCGTGTGGGGGATGTGCGGACCGCGACAGAGGTCGGTGAAATCCCCTTGGGTGTAAAACGTGATGGTGCCGTCTTCAAGGCCTTCGAGCAAGTCGAGCTTGTACTCGTCACCTTTCTCTTCGAAGTACTTGACCGCATCCGCCTTGGACATCTCTTTGCGGATGAAGGGGTTTTTGGCCTTGGCCAACTCCATCATCTTCTGCTCCACCGCAGGTATGTCGGCATCGGTGAAATTGTGCTCCCCAAAATCCACGTCGTAATAGAACCCATTTTCCACAGGAGGCCCCACCCAAAACTTGATGCCGGGGTAAAGGGACTCGAGCGCCTCGGCCATCAGGTGGGCCGAGCTGTGCCAAAGTGTGGACATGCCCTCGTCGTCGCGTGACGTCAACAACTTGAGGGTTGAGTCGCCCGTGAAAGGTCTTGTGGTGTCCCACACCTCGCCATTGACCTCTGCTGCAAGGACGTTGCGCGCCAACCCTTCGCTGATGGAGGTTGCCACATCCAAGGAGGTGGTTCCTTCAGAAACTTCTTTGACGGTGCCGTCGGGCAGGGTAATTGCAATCATGAGTCAAATGTTCAAGCCCCCAAAGATAAGCCTCGCAAAGGCTCGAGTCACTTGGACAATCCCTGCCACTTTGGGTGGGATTTCACAACGCTTTCAAGTGCCATGTGATTTGGGCCTCTGCAACCACTTCGTCGGCAGCATCTCGAACCACAGAATGCAACTCAAATGCACATCGTCCGTGGTCGCTCAACTGCGTCTGAACATGCTGCAGCATCTCGGAAGGAAGCTTCGCCTCGGCGACACAACGCGAGTCGCCTCGTCTGGAGTACGAAATTTCCATGTTGGCCATGACCAACCTGACATCTCCAACACCAAAGGCACTGAGCACGCACAAGCCAGAGGCATATTCCGCGGCAGTGGCCAAGGCACAGGCATGCATGGTTCCGACGTGGTTGAGGTTTCTGCGACGAAAGGGAAGTGCCACTTCGCACCGCTCGTCACTCAGGGACTGAACCGTCAGTCGATGGGGCCTGTTGAAGGGGATGACTTCCTGCATCAGGCGGCTCATCCAACCCGTCTTGCCCCCTTTGGCTGCGTCGAGTTGACGCTGAAGCCATGCCGCTTGTTTGGCTGAGACGTTCACCTCACACCATCAGGTCCACCTCACTGGCAACCTCAACCGAATCTGCAGTCATCTCTGTGTGCGCCAAACGATCGAGCGGCATTGGTTCGTTGTTGACGCTCCATGCCAACTTGTCCAAAGGCACTTGTGACGGCGCTTCAGCGCGTGCCTCGGCGTCCGCGTCCAAAATGCCTGCAATGTTGGGGCGGAAGTAGCTGGGGCCTTTCATCACCTTGCCGTCTTCCCTCAAAATGGGTTCGCCATTCGAGCCGAGTTTGGACATGTTGCTCGCTTGAATCTCACGGAACACTTTGGCAATGACATCTTGCATGCCGTGCCGCATCATGGTCCCCGCCAAGATGTAAAGCTGATCACCCAGGGCATCCGCAACCTCCACCACATCACCGTTCTCAGCGGCTTCGAGATATTCGTCGTTTTCCTCGGCCATCAGCCTGTGCCGCAACAAGGCCTCTTCGCGCGTCAAGGTGGCGTGAGGTGCGTCGGCGTTGGGAATGCGAAAAGCGGTGTGGAACTCGGCCACGCTTGAGAGGACTTCTTTCAACAACATGGCGGCCAAAATCCACCCAACCTCCTCCCCTCTCCAAACCATCTTCCCAAAGGTTTCCCACGCGCTATTCACACAATTTTAAGAGACGCATTCCTCGCTTGCCGTTGCGGCAAATATCTTCGCGTATCATGGACGAAATGCACCCAACGGAAAGCGCCAGCCTTGTCGCCGACATCGCCCCCGCGGCTCGAAAGGATGAGGCCCCTGACATTCAGGCCTTGAATGCACTGATTGCGGAGAAAAGTCAATTTGTGGACGCATTGCGTGCAGAGATGGGGCGCACCATCGTGGGGCAAGCCGACATGGTCGATCGCTTGTTGATTGGATTGTTGGCCAACGGCCATGTGTTGTTGGAGGGGGTGCCTGGTTTGGCCAAAACCTTGGCCATCAAAAGCCTAAGCGACACCGTTGCCGGCGACTTCAGCCGGGTTCAATTCACGCCCGACCTCCTTCCCGCAGACGTTGTGGGCACCTTGGTGTACAACCAGCAATCCCAGGAATTCACCGTCAAAAAGGGTCCGGTTTTCGCCAATTTTGTTTTGGCCGACGAGATCAACCGCGCCCCCGCCAAAGTTCAGAGCGCTTTGCTCGAGGCCATGCAAGAGCGTCAAGTCACGATTGGAGGTGAATCGCACAGCCTGCCCCAGCCGTTTTTGGTCTTGGCAACCCAAAACCCTGTGGAGCAAGAAGGCACTTACCCCCTCCCTGAAGCCCAGGTCGACCGCTTCTTGTTGAAAGTCGTCATTGGTTACCCCACAAAAGAAGAAGAGCGCGCCATTGTTCGGGCCAACCTCCAAGAGACTGGCCTTCACAAGCCCCAACAAGTGGTCAGCCAAAAAGACATTTTGGAGGCCCGCAAGCTGGTGCGATCGATTTACATGGACGAAAAGGTCGAGCGCTACATCGTGGATCTCGTGTTTG
>JAOIQU010000047.1 GCA_028141885.1 Flavobacteriales bacterium
CCAGACGCGCTTCGAGATGCGAGGCGTCGATGGCGTAACGCAAGTCGTGACCAGCACGGTCGGTGACGAAGGTGATGAGCGATTTGGAGTGTCCTTCCGGACGTCCAAGCTTCGCATCCACCAATTCGATGAGTTTGTGCACCAAGTCGATGTTGCGCCACTCGTTGAGTCCGCCGATGTTGTACGTGTCACCGATCCATCCTCCTGTCAAGATGGTGTCGATGGCCGAGGCGTGATCTTCCACCCAAAGCCAGTCGCGCACGTTGATCCCTTTCCCGTACACTGGCAAGGGACGCTCGTCTACGATGTTCCGGATCATCAAGGGAATGAGCTTCTCGGGGAATTGGTGCGAACCGTAGTTGTTGGAGCAGTTGGAGATGACGATCGGCATGCCGTAGGTGTGGTGGTAGGCACGCACCACGTGGTCGCTCGAGGCTTTGGAGGCGCTGTATGGGGAGCGGGGATCGTAGGCCGTGGTCTCGGTGAACAGCCCCTCATCTCCGAGAGAGCCGTAGACTTCGTCGGTGCTGACGTGATAGAACAACGCACGGTCCATGCAGTCACGTTCGGTCCAAGCTTGTTTGGCCACATTAAGCAACGTTGCGGTGCCCAAGATGTTGGTCTCCAAAAACGCCAACGGATTGGTGATGCTGCGGTCCACGTGGCTTTCCGCCGCCAGGTGAATGACGGCATCGAATTGGTGCTCGGCAAACAGCCGCGCGACCAACGCCGCGTCTTGGATGTCTCCCTTCACAAAAGCGTAGCGCTCGTGGTGTTCGAGGTCGGACAGGTTGGCGAGGTTGCCAGCGTAGGTCAGGGCATCCAAGTTGACGATGCGCGAACTGCTGTGGGTTCGGAGCAACCGTCGGATCACGTGCGAGCCGATGAACCCGGCACCGCCCGTCACGAGGATGCTTTCAAACGACCTGGGCGCCGTGGGGGCTTTGGGGGTGGCTTCCATGCGGTTCAAGTTACAGACTCCAGTAGTCCAAGGTTCCGGTCTTGCCTCGGAACACGCCTTTGACGTCGATGACCGTGCCTTCGCCGCCTTTGAGCAGCCCACGGAACTCCGCTTCTTCAAAGTTCACGTAATCCTCGTGGTTCACGGCAGCGATGACGGCGTCGTACGCGCCTGACTCCGCCTTGTCTTTCAAGGTCAATTCATATTCCTCGTGCACCTCTTCAGGGCTTGCGTACGGGTCGACAATGTCCACCTTGACGTTGAACGACTCCAACTCGCGGATGACGTCGATCACCTTGGTGTTCCGGATGTCGGCCACGTTTTCTTTGAACGTCAATCCCATGACGAGCACTCGGGCCTCAAGCGGATTGATGTCTCGGGCGAGCAGGCGCTTCACCGTTTGTTTGCCCACGTAAAAACCCATGCTGTCATTCACGTAACGACCGCTGTTGATGACCTTGGCGTGGTAGCCCAGTTTGTTGGACTTCCATGTGAGGTAGTAAGGGTCGATGCCGATGCAGTGCCCTCCAACGAGGCCAGGCTGGAACTTCAGGAAGTTCCACTTTGTGCCCGCAGCTTCGAGCACTTCAAACGTGTTGATGCCGATGCGGTTGAAGATGATGCTGAGCTCGTTGACAAGCGCGATGTTGACGTCGCGCTGGGTGTTCTCAATGATCTTGGACGCTTCTGCCACGCGGATGCTGCTGGCGCGATGGGTGCCGGCTTTGACGACCAAATCGTACGTCTTCGCCACCGTATCCAAAGTCGGACCGTCGCAAGCGCCCACCACCTTCACAATGGTTTCGATGGTGTTCACCTTGTCTCCTGGGTTGATGCGCTCAGGGCTGTAGGCCACGAAGAAATCCTCACCCATCTTCAGCCCGCTGACTTCTTCCAACAAGGGAACGCAGTCCTCTTCCGTGCAACCGGGATAGACGGTACTTTCATAAACCACGATGTCGCCCTTTTTCAGGGCGCTGCCCACCGTGCGAGAGGCCGCGAGGAGTGGACCCAAATCGGGTTGGTGGCTCGCGTGAATCGGCGTGGGGACGGCGACGATGTGGAAGTTGGCTTGCTTGAGTTCTTCGACGTCAGCAGTGAACGTGATGTTCTTGTTCAGAAACCCTTCAGGCGGAACTTCCTCTGAGGGATCTTCCCCGCGCTTCATCATGTCGATGCGCCCTTGATGGATGTCAAAGCCGATGACCTTGATGTGGTTGGCAAAGGCCAACGCAATGGGAAGGCCGACGTAGCCGAGCCCCACCACCGACATGGTGGCCTCTCCAGAAAGAAGTTGGTCATGCAAGTTGTTCATACACGTTGCATTTGATGTTGTGTCAATTGATATGGTTCCCCAGAAATGGGGCAGGTGGCGTGGCCGTCCGAATCAGGGGTCAGCCGCCCTCCGTGGGTGGACATCCACCCGATGTGTTGTGCAGGCACTCCGGCCACCAGGGCGTGGTCAGGCACGTCTTTGGTCACCACGGCGCCGGCTGCGATGAACGCGTGTTTGCCGAGGGTGATCCCGCAGCGTATGGTGGCGTTGGCCCCCACCGTCACTCCCTCTTTCACGGTGGTGCGTTCGTACTCTCCTCGGCGGTTCACCGCGCTCCGGGGATTCCGAACGTTGGTGAACACGCATGACGGGCCGAGGAAAACGTTGTCTTCAATTACGACGCCCTCGTAGAGGCTGACGTTGTTTTGGACTTTGACGTTGGCACCGATCACAACGCCTTTGGCGACGAACGTGTTTTGGCCCAAAGACGTGCCTTGCCCAATCACCGCCTCAGGCATCACGTGGCAGAAGTGCCACACCTTGGCATCGGCGTGGATCACGGCGCCGTCATCCACAACGGCGGTGTCGTGGATGAGTGCAGAGGGGTCTATGCCAGGGCGTGTGGACATCATCGGTTGGTGTACGATTCGAAATCCTTGTGTTCGCTGCGGTGCAAGTCTTCGTCACTCAGACCCTTGAAGTACGCATAGGTGCGCTTCAGGCCCTCCTGCCGAGAAATCTTGGGTTCCCATCCGAGGACTTCTTTGGCGCGGGTGATGTCAGGTCGGCGTTGCTTGGGGTCGTTGACGGGCAACGGCTTGCGCACGATGTCCACGCTCGAGCCCGTCAAGGCCAGGATTTCCTCAGCAAACGCGGCGATGGAAATCTCGTCGGGGTTGCCAATGTTCACCGGCCTCGTTTCGTCGCTGAAGTGGAGGCGGACGATGCCTTCGATGAGGTCGTCGACGTAGCAGAAGCTCCGGGTTTGGCTCCCGTCCCCAAACACCGTCAACGGCTCCCCACGCAACGCCTGGCCGATGAAGGCGGGCAAGGCGCGTCCGTCGTTCAAGCGCATGCGCGGCCCGTAGGTGTTGAAGATGCGCACGATGCGGGTATCCAGCCCGTGGAACGTGTGGTACGCCATGGTGATGGCTTCTTGGAAGCGTTTCGCTTCGTCGTACACGCCACGCGGTCCCACCGTGTTTACGTGGCCCCAATACTCCTCGTGCTGGGGATGGACTTCAGGATCGCCGTAAATCTCGCTGGTGGATGCGATGGTGATGCGGGCGCCTTTGGCCTTCGCCAAGCCCAAACACCGATGCACCCCCAAACTCCCCACTTTCAGCGTCTGAATTGGAATCTTGAGGTAATCGATGGGGCTTGCAGGCGACGCGAAATGCAAGATGTGGTGCAGCGGCCCACTGACGTGGATGTACTCCGTGACGTCTTGGTGGACAAACGTGAAGTTGGGCGAAGGGAGAAGGTGCTCAATGTTGCGCATGTCCCCGGTGATGAGGTTGTCCATCGCCACAACTTGGTAGCCGTCTTTGACGAAGCGGTCGCAGAGGTGCGAGCCCAAAAATCCTGCCGCCCCCGTGATGAGGACGCGTTCAGCGGATGTGGTGTTCGTGCTCATGGTTGTGCGTCCAAGGTGGGGCGTCCGATGCTGCGGTAGGTCCAGCCGAGCTTGGCCAGTTTGGACGTTTCGTAGAGGTTTCTGCCGTCGAAAATGACCTTGCCGTTCATCACCGTTTCCATCACTTCGAAATCGGGGGTGCGGAACGCGGCCCACTCCGTGCAAATCAGCAGGCAGTCGGCGCCGACGATGGCTTCCATGGCACGGTCGGCGTACTGGATGCGGTCGCCGATGCGCCCGCGCACGTTGTCCATGGCTTCGGGGTCGAAGGCCACGACCTCAGCACCGGCAGCGACGAGCTTGTCGATCATGTACAGCGACGGCGCTTCGCGGATGTCGTCCGTTTCCGGTTTGAAGGCGAGCCCCCAAAGGGCCACCTTCACACCGTTCAAGTCGCCGCCGTAGTGGTCGAGCATGGGCTGGAAGAGGACGGTCTTTTGGGATTCGTTGACGTCCATCACGCTTTCGAGGATGCGGAATTCGTGACCCGCCTCTTTGCCGCTCTTGTGCAGGGCCTGCACGTCTTTGGGGAAGCAGCTTCCGCCGTATCCGATGCCGGGGAACAAGAACCGAGGTCCGATGCGGGTGTCGGTGCCCATGCCGCGGCGCACCATGTCCACGTCTGCGCCGACGAGCTCGCAGAAGTTGGCGATCTCATTCATGAACGTGATTTTGGTGGCCAAGAAGGAATTCGCGGCGTATTTGGTGAGTTCCGCACTGCGCTCGTCCATGAACAGCAAGGGGTTGCCTTGGCGCACGTAGGGCTTGTAGAGTTCCTCCATCATTTGGCGTCCGCGCTCGCTCGAACACCCCACCACAATGCGGTCGGGCTTCATGAAATCGTCCACGGCAAAACCTTCCCGCAAAAACTCGGGATTCGACACCACGTCAAAATCGACGTTGGCGTGAGCGGCCACGGCCTCTCGGACCTGGTCAGCCGTGCCCACAGGAACGGTGCTCTTATCCACGATGACCTTGTATGTCGTCATGATCTTGCCCAATTCGTCGGCAACGCCAAGGACGTAACTCAAGTCGGCCGAGCCGTCTTCACCCGGAGGCGTGGGCAAGGCCAAAAACACGATGTCCGCGTGATCCACAGCTTCCTTCAAGTCCGTCGTGAACGAGAGGCGTCCCGCGGCGATGTTGCGGTCGAAGAGCGTGTCCAAGTTGGGCTCGTAGATGGGCACATTGCCGGCCTTCATGGCGGCCACTTTGGCCTCGTCGATGTCGACGCAAATCACATGGTTGCCCGTCTCTGCGAGACAGGTGCCTGTGACAAGTCCAACGTATCCAGTTCCAACTACGGCGATGTTCATGAGATGAGTTTGGGTCAAGTGGAAGACAAAAGTCTGAAAAGTTCAGTAACCACGCGTGTCTGAACGTCGGCGGTGAGTTCCGTGTGCATGGGCAAGGCCAAAATCCGTGCCGCCACCGCATGTGCCGCAGGGGTGCCTCCATCCACGGCGCGTCCGCCCTGTTCGAAGGCAGGTTGCGACGAGAGCGGGGTGGGATAGTACACGGCCGTGGGGATGCCAGCTTGCTTCAGGTCGTGTTGCAAGGCGTCCCGGTCCGTGCCTTCGGGCAACAACACGCAGTATTGGTGGAACAGGTGCGTGCTGAACGCCGACCGAACCGGCGCAGCGATGCCTTCGTGTTGGGCCAGTAAAGCGTCGTAGCGGTCGGCGGCGGCCTGACGGCGCGCAATCATGTCGCTCCAGTAACGGAGTTTCACCGACAGGAACGCGGCCTGAATGCCATCGAGTCGCGAGTTGCACCCGACCTCGAGGTGGTGGTATTTGCGCTCGGCACCATGATTTGCCAGTCGTCTCATGCGGTTAGCGAGGGCTTCGTCGGGCGTCATCACGGCACCGCCATCCCCAAGGGCGCCGAGGTTTTTGCTTGGGAAAAAGCTCGTGGTGCCAATGGCTCCCAGCATGCCCGCCGGCCCTTCCACGGACTGACCTTTCCAAGTCGCACCGAGGCTTTGGGCGTTGTCCTCGATCAGGTGGACGCTGTGGGCCTCGGCCCAAGGCACCAGCGCGTCCATGTCGGCGCATTGGCCAAACAAGTGGACCACCATCGCCGCTTTGGTCTTGACCGTGCGCGCACGCTCCGCCGAGGCCGGGTCGATTTGGAAGGTGTCGGGATGGATGTCTACGAACACGGGGGTCGCGCCCACTTCAGCCACGACTTCTGCGGTTGAAATGAACGAGAAGTCGGGGACGATCACTTCGTCTCCCGGGCCGATGTCGAGGGCGCGCAAGGCGAGCAACAACGCGTCGGTGCCGTTGCCGCACCCCACGACATGGCCGTCGAGTTCAAGGGAGGTGTTGAGCTCGCGCTCAAAGGCCTCGACGTGCTTGCCGCGGATGAACGCGGACGCTTGGAGCACGTCGTTCATCGCCTGGTCCAATTCGGGACGCAGCCGGGCGTGGAGCCCTCCGAGGTCCACCATGTGGACGGCAGCCTTCTCGTCTTGAGACGCAGGCTGCAAGGGAGTGGAGGAAGATGAATGGGCCATCACAGAAAGGCGAAGATAGCGCGTACCTTGGCCTCATGAAACGCGCTTGGCGGTGGCCTTTGGTTTGTTTGGGAGTCCTGGCTCTGACAGGGTTGGATGCGTGGGGCCAAACGGACCGCGACCTTAACGAATCGAGCGTCCGCTCTCCGCACGTTGGATTGGTGTTTGGCGTGATGTCTCCACAAGGCGATTGGGCCCAGCGCTTCTCGCGGTTTGGCGAGATGGGCTTGACGGCGGGGCTCAAAACCGAGGGCAACGGCTACCTGTATGTCAAGGCCAGTTCGTGGAGCGGTGCGCAAGTGAATGAGCCGGGTTTGCTGGCTGACCTGACAGGTCCCAATGGCCAAATCGTCGACAACGAAGGTGACGTCGCTCAGATCACGGTCACGGGGCGGGGCGCGCAGTTTGGGCTGGGTGTCGGCAAGATTTTCCCCACGGCAAGCAGCAACCTCAACAGCGGATGGATGGTCAAGCTTGGCGCCGGCTCGCTGCACCACAACATCCACTTCGATTACACTGAAAATCGCATCGGCCCGTTGGAAGATGACCGCGTGAAGGGCTACGATCGGATGCGGTGGGGCGCCTACGGCGAGCTGTTTGCGGGGTATTGGCTGATGAGTTCCAACCAGCGCATCAACGCGTTTGCGGGGCTCCTTGGTGGGGTGGCCCAAACGCACGCCCTTCGCACCGTCAATTTTGACACGCTCGAGCCCAACGAACTGAGCGTTTGGGAAGGATGGATCGGTCTTGAGGCGGGGTGGATCTTCCACCTTTACAAACGCGTTTCTAAAGAATACTGGTACTGATGCCGTTGCTTCTGTTGCGGTTGGGGAGTGTGTTTTGGTCGTGGTTGCTTCGTCTGGTGGCGTCGTTTGGCCATCACCGGCGGGCCATGGCGCGCGTTGCGATCCGGCATGAGGGTCAGGAGGCGGTGCTCGCCCACCGCGGCGCCCCGCTCATGTGGTTCCATGTGGCAAGCCTCGGCGAATTGGAACAGGCCATC
>JAOIQU010000048.1 GCA_028141885.1 Flavobacteriales bacterium
CGTCGGGAAATAACGCACAGCATCGCTTGGACCCTGACGCTCCAATTGAATGCGCAGCATGTTCAAGGCATCGGCCCAACGGATGGTGGCGTCCAAATCGTGGCTCACCTCCACCCCCAGTCGCTTGAGATGTTTGGGGATCAAGGTGTGAGGCCCGCAGATTCGCACGTTGGCCCCAAGAAGTTTGAGTGCACAAATGTTGGACAAGGCCACACGTGAATGTTGAATGTCGCCAACGATGGCGATGTTCTTCCCGCCCAAGTCGTCGCCCAAACGTTCTCTCAAGCTGAACGTGTCCAGCAGCGCTTGGGTTGGATGTTCATGCGTGCCATCGCCTGCATTGACAATGGGTACCTCAATTTTGGAGGCCAAGAAATGATGCGCCCCAGGGTGAGGGTGTCGCATCACCACCATGTCCACCTTCATCGCGAGGATGTTGTTGACCGTGTCCACGAGCGTCTCCCCTTTCTTCACGGAGGAGCCGGCCGCAGAAAAATTGACCACGTCTGCCGAAAGTCGTTTTTCTGCCAGCTCAAATGAAAGACGGGTGCGCGTTGAGTTCTCAAAGAACAAGTTGGCCACCGTCAAATCACGGAGGGAAGGCACCTTTTTGATGGGCCGATTCAACACGTCCTTGAATTCCCTTGCCGTGGCGTGAATAAGCTGAATGTCGCTTTCATTCATGCCTCGGATGCCGAGCAAATGAGGTTGTGACAGTTTAGAACTCATGATGGCTTCGAATTCAAAAGAATCACCCGGTCACATTCGTGCTCCTCTGCCCACTCCACTTTCACATGTTGGGCTCCTATGCTGTCCACGTGTTTGCCGATGTAATTCGGCTCGATGGGGAGCTCGCGAGAGAATCGTCGATCGATCAAGACAGCCAAAGAGACCGACAATGGCCTTCCATGGGCCAGCAAGGCGTCCAAACCTGCCCGAATGGTCCTGCCCGTGAACAGCACGTCGTCCACAAGCACGACGTTTCGTTCCTCCACGGTGAACCCCATCTCATTGACGCTCGGCGACAACGGTTTTTGATGGGACCTGAAATCGTCCCTGAAAAACGTGACGTCGAGCTTGCCACAATTGATTTGGGCGTCAGGCAACAATTCCTCAAGCCTGGTTTTCAAACGCTCAGCAAGACGCGTGCCTCTGGGCTGCAGTCCAACCAAATCGGTGTTTCTAAAATCGTGGTGCTCGATCAATTGGTGGGCCAACCGATCGAGGATGAGCGCGAATTGCGCTGATGGAATCAAAACGTGATTCTCCATTTCTCGACGCAAAGATACGGGCAAAAAAAAGGAGGCCAATGGGCCTCCTTTTCTTGGTTAGAAGTGTCAGGCTTTACGCCTTGTCTTCATCTGCACTTGCTTCCGGAGCGGCATCATCGGATGCAGGAGCATCTTCAGCAGCCTCTTCCTTCTTGGCTGCAGCTTTCTTCGGTGCAGCTTTTTTCTTCGGTGCAGCCTTCTTTGCAGCAGCCTTTTTAGGAGCAGCCTTTTTAGGAGCAGCCTTCTTCTCCTCCTTGGCTTCTGGTTCAGAATCGCCTTCCATCTGCTCCTTCAACGCCGTCAAGACGTCCAAGTCACCAAATGTGCTCTTTTCCACGCTGGCGTTAACTTCGTCCATCATGCGAGTGGAACCACCTCCGCCACCAGAAGTGCGGGTTTTCTTCAGCGCATCTGACTTCGCGGGACCTTCCTCATAGGTGCGGAGGTGACTCACTGTGATGCGCTTGGCGTTGCGATTGAACTCCAAGACCACGAAATCGTCTTGGCTGTCGACACCAAGTGTGGTTCCGTCCTGCTTCACAAGATGCTTGGAGTGACAAGTGCCTTCCAAACCGTAAGGAAGCGCAATGGTGGCGTGACCACCTTCCACTTTGACAACTGTCGCTTGGTGCTTGCTTCCTACGGCGAAAACGCTTTCGAACACCTCCCATGGGTTTTCCTCCAGTTGCTTGTGACCAAGGCTCATGCGACGATTTTCCTTGTCGAGCTCGAGCACCACCACTTCAATTTCATCTCCCACATTGCAGAATTCCGAAGGGTGCTTGATTTTCTTGGACCAGCTCAAATCTGAGATGTGGACCAAACCGTCAATGCCTTCTTCGAGTTCGACGAACAAACCGAAGTTGGTGAAGTTCCGAACCGTGCCCTTCTGCTTTGATTCCACAGGGTAGCGAGTCTCAATGTCTGCCCATGGATCTTGCGTCAATTGCTTCAGGCCGAGGGACATCTTGCGCTCTTCACGGTCAATGCCGAGGATGACGCATTCGATTTCATCGTTGACCTTCAGGAAGTCCTGGGCGCTGCGGAGGTGCTGAGACCATGAGATCTCGCTCACGTGCAACAAGCCTTCCACGCCAGGGGCAATTTCAACAAATGCACCGTAGTCAGCCATGACCACGACGCGGCCTTTGATCTTCGTGCCTTCCACCAACTCCTCAGACAAGGCATCCCATGGGTGAGGCGTGAGTTGCTTCATGCCCAACGCAATGCGCTTTTTGTCGTCGTCGAAGTTCAAAATGACAACGTTGATTTGCTGGTCGACTTCTACCATTTCCTCCGGGTGTCCGACGCGGCCGTAGCTCATGTCGGTGATGTGCACCAATCCGTCCACACCGCCCAAGTCCACGAACACCCCATAAGAAGTGATGTTCTTGACCGTTCCTTCGAGGACCTGTCCGACTTCGAGGCCTTGAATGATGAGGCGTTTTTGTTCTTCGAGCTCGGCTTCGATGAGTGCTTTGTGTGAAACGACAACGTTCTTGAATTCCTGGTTGATTTTGACAACCTTGAATTCCATTTGCTTGCCGACATACTCGTCAAAGTCGCGGATGGGCTTGACGTCCACCTGTGAACCTGGCAAGAACGCTTCCAAACCAAAGACATCGACAATCAAACCACCCTTGGTACGGCACTTCACCGAACCTTGAATGATCATGTCTTCTTCCTTGGCTTTGTTGACTTTGTCCCAAGCGTCGTAAATGCGAGCTGTCTTGTGGCTCACAACCAGCTGGCCGTTGGCATCTTCTTGCTTCTCAATGAAAACAGGAACCTTGTCTCCAGCCTTGAGTTCTGGGTTGTAGCGGAATTCAGAAGCGCCGATGACGCCTTCTGATTTGTAGCCGATGTTGACGACCACTTCTTTCTTTCCGATTGAAATGACCGTACCCTCAACGACCTCCTTTTCCTTGATCAAAGTCAAGCTTGATTCGTACAAGTCTTCCAAACGCTTGCGTTCATCAGCACTATAGTCATCCTGTTCGCTTTCGAAGGCATCCCAATCAAACTCTCCCGTGGGCTTTGCAAGCTCCCGTGGCTCGGTGGGAGTGGGCTCCGGTGCGGCTTCAGCTGCAGGAGCAGCCTCGGCAACGGGCTCAGTTGGGGTTTCGGGGGCAGCTTCTGAAGCTGTCTCTGCAGCTTGCTCAGCCGCTTCTGGTGCCTTGGCCTCTTGGTTCTCCAAGTTGGCGTCTTCAGGCTGTTGGGTGGCGTCGTTCATGCGTCACCTGTGGTTTTGGTCTCGCTGCAGGGGACGAAACGGAGTGGTACATCTTTGCCCTGCCAAAGTAAAATGGAGCGCAAAAGTACATCGCATAGCCTTGACAACCAAGCGAAATCAGACGTCTCTGTCTCGATTGTCAATGCGCGGAGACCACGAGCCGCATCACCTCGCCCCCATTCCCATGAAGGATGTACATGCCAGGAGGGCATTTAGGCATCCAGGCAGGGCCAGACTTGAACGTGGCGAGAATCACGCCTCGGGTGTCCATGAGTCTGGCATCGTTGGACAGCATGAAGCGTTCGCCGCTGCGCAATGGATTGGCTCCATTGTACAAGGTTGAGACCACTTGGTGCGTCTCGAACACTGAATCTTCGCAGTCGTTGCACGCCTCGGGTGTGACTTCGCTTGTCCACTCAAATGGCCCTGAACCATTGGGGATTCGGGCATACGACTGGTCGGGTTGGCTCACCCCAAAATGAACGCTGTCTGCAATGGTGAACCCGTCTGGGGAGCGCAAGACCAAGGACTCTCCATTGCTACTCAATTTGAAATTGGTGTGATTCCATCCCTGCTCTTCGTCGTCGTCAGCCCAAACGATCGTGTAGCCATTGGGTTCGATGACCGTAGCGTCCCCAACGTCAAGTGGAATCCTCCACCGCTTGGGGTTGTTCAACCTGTCTGAAAGGTAGTAGCCTGCCACGTTGACGGGATTGTTGCTACGGTTGTGGATTTCGATCCAGTCCTCCAACTCTCCGGCGCCATCTGCCATGCCACTCTGATTGAATGTGAGGCATTCATTGATGACCACGTCTTCGGCTGGAACGACCAACAACGCATTGGTCACCCTCGGGGTGGGAATGTCGAAGTAAGTCGAAGACGCAGCCCCGTCAACCACCCGGCCCCAGGACACATTCGCAAAAGACACTTGGGCCTCGTATTCATCCGCGACAACCATGTCTGGGCCGACCAAAGAGAGCGACTGCGCTTCAATCTGAGGCGTGAAATCGAGGTGGTGTGCCCCTTCATTGGGCTCTCCATCCATCCACAACAACAAAAACCCGTTGGCCTCCACCGTGGTTTCTACGGGCGAATCATTGGGGATGGTGGCACTCCCACCATTGGACGACGACACCGTGTATCCCGCCAAATTCACTTGCACATCATTGGGGTTGTACACCTCGAGCCATGGCTCAAGTTCAAATTGCTCATCCACCAACACCCCAGTGTTTTCGAATAGCACCTCGTTGATGTACAAGGTGGGCGTTGGAATTGTGGTTTGGGCATTGGGAGCATCAGGGGTGGCCACATTGAAAAAGGTCCAATCGTCACAACCGTCGCAGGAACGGCCGTAGCTGATGTCGGTTTGCTGCGGTGGATACACGATGGAATCCAAAACCGTCACCCCATCAGGGGCAGTGAGCCAAATCCCTTCGTCCTCGGAACTCAGCTTAAAATTGGCGTGCAGTACCCCTTGGGCACTGTCTTGATCCAACCAAACCACCAAGTGGTCATTGGGCGGCAAGAACGTGGTGCCTTGATCTGTATCTGGAATGGTGTACTTCGTGAGGTTTGCAGGGTCGTCTGAAAGATGGTATCCCGCCAATTGAATCAACCCTCCTGGGTTGTAGATCTCCATCCAATCGTTGAACTCAAAAAAGGCATCGGGATGGGCCAAATCGTTGGACGCCATCAATTCATTGATCACAAGCTCTTGAGCTTGCGCCAAGTTTGCAATGGCTGTCAACAAGACGAACCAAGCACATTTGACACCCTTGGTGGCACCGCATAAAATCTCAGACCGCTGGATGTTCAGCATGGCACAAAATTAGGTCAATTCAAGGCCTCGATTCGGGCTTGAGAAAACCCTTCAGACTGAATGCTGGACAACATTTCTTGAGCGTCCTTCAGATCGACAAAACTTCGTGAAAAATAGGTTGTCTGTCCAAACAACTCCACACTTCGCACCCCCCACTCCGCTGAATTGATCAAAAACGCAGCCACTTCGTTGGAGGGGACGTTGCCGGAGTACGTGGCAATGGCCACATGCCAAAGGGTGGGTGTCACCGATTCATTGGTGGATTCTGCACCCACCTCCACAACCTGCTGAACCTGTTCGACTCGAATCTCCGGATCTCGACGTCGGTCGTCGCTTTGCGTTTTGATGGACACTGTGGACACACCTCCCTGTTCTCCACCTGTGACCATATCTGAACTCGATGTTTGTGAGTTGCCTGAGTAGGCCTTTTCGTCTCTGGATTTGATCTTTCGAGTCCCTTCCTCCAATCTGACGAGGAAGGCATCCGCAAATGCGGGCTGGCTTCGCAATTGATCCAGTTCCCGTTTGGCCATGGAAGCGTCTCGACTGGTGGCCACATGCCACCTGGCACGTCCGTCAGGTAACGGTTCTTTCACGAGTCGCTCTCCGACGGCGGACAACCAAGCTTCATCAGGCTCTCCAGAGAACACACCCACCTGAATGGCATGCCAAGTTCCATCCAACATGGCGAGGTCCACATGTTCTCCTGCGGCCCAAATCGCTTCCACGTTCGCATCCGTCGCAGAAACTGGTGTCGACGATCCAAGATCTGACTCAGATCCTGAATTCAAACGGCCCCAAGTCAGGCCATCCCACTGAACTTCATAAGCGTCTGGGACTCCAACGCTGCCGAGCCACGAGGTCAGTTCTAGCTGCCCTGGAGCCTTGCCAGAAAAGTCTTCCATGATAAGCACCCAACGCTTCAAACCTTGGCTCCCCTCTGCGTGAACCAGTCGGGTTCCTTGAGGCAGGTTGCCCACTTGTGGAGGATTTCGGAACCATCCCAAATGGATGCCTCGTTCTCCAACATTCATGTCCTCCGAAATCGAAGAGGCATCTGTGGCCAAACCCCCATCACCTTGCTCATTGACGTCGTTGGCAACGTCCATGGCATCCATCTCAGACAATTCTTCTTCGAGCGCCAAATCCGCACGTTCCGCAGCCATCGCCTTGGCCCAATCCACTCGCATTTGCGGCACGGCGTTGGCCACAGGTTTGGGCCAATTGTCGAGCTTCATCAACACGTCATCCAACGTGACTCCCCTCCAAGCATCGTCATGCAACCATGCGCTCAACAACCATGTGGCCTCCAACCATCGGATGACCTCTTGCTGGTCCGACTCGTTTGCAGCCATCACCGCCATGCGGTGGCACACATCGTCGATGACCTCAACCAGTGCCTCTCTTCCCAAATCCAGATTTCTTTCTACCAAGCCTGAGTCCTTCTTTTGGTTCGAAATGCAACGTTTCGCCAAAGCTTCCGGGCGACTCTCTTCCTCAATCGTGCGCTCGAGCCAACTCAACATTTCCCTTTTCCACTTCGGCAACCCTTGGGAATCCCATTGCTCCGATTCCAAGAGTTGACTCCATCGGATGCGCCATGCGTCTTGCAAGTCCAAATTCGAGTCAGAGACTGCAGAGGTTCCTTCTCTACTTTCAAGCAAATCCGAGCCCGCTTCGAGCCCTTGTCCACTCACTCCTCCCAGTCTACCAAGAAATGGCATCGCAAGGT
>JAOIQU010000049.1 GCA_028141885.1 Flavobacteriales bacterium
GTCTTTGAAAGCATCCTCGCCCACGAGACCAAGGTGACAGAGTGCATCAACAACGTGGTCGACCTGTGTCTGCAAGCAAAAGATTACACGACCCACAATTTCATGCAGTGGTATGTGAGCGAACAGATCGAGGAAGAGGCGTTGGCACGGAAGATTTTGGACAAACTCGCATTGGCTGGAGACGATCACGGGGCGTTGTATTTGTTTGACCGGGACATTGTGGCCTTCGGCGCCTCTGAAGGGGAGTGACCATGACTGGGGTCCGCTCACAACACGCAGCGCCCAGGTTTGGGCAGAAGCTGACGGGTGCCTCGTGGGCCCGGTGGGCGACGGTTGCAATGTTGCTTCCAGTGTTGGCGACGTTGATTTGGGCCGTCCAAGGCGGAACGCAAGACGCCAAACTTGACACCACCGACACCCAACTCGTGTTGAAGGGCCAATATTTGTTTCAATTCGCCAAAGGCAACGACTGGCCGGAAGCGGCCAAATCAGGCCCTTTCGTGCTGGCGGTGCACAACAAACCAGCACTCGCCGAGGAACTGGCAACCAAATACAGCAACAACCCCATTGGTTCTCAGGCATTGACGGTGCAATCCATCAGTGGCCCGAGTGAATTGGACGCCCCCCATGTGTTGTACACCGAGGCTGATGGCGATGCCTTGCAGGCTGTGCTTTCTGCCGTGAAGGGCAAGCCGACTTTGGTGGTGACGGCCCTGCAGCCCTCGCTCCTGTCTGGGGTCTGCTTCAATTTGATCAAACAAGGGAACAGCCTTCGTTACGAAATCAACGCCAAGGACGCGGAAAAGCGTGGCATCCTTGTTGGCAATCGACTTGTGTCATGGGCGATTCAGCGTTGAGGCTCCATCAGCATATGCGCCAGGTCTTGGTGGCCGGAGCCATGTTCTTGGCTTCTGGCTTCGTTGGGCTTGGACAATCCTCGGAGGAAGTTCTCGTCGAAAGGGCCATCGCCTTGGGCAAGTCAGGCCAAATGGACTCGGCCCTGGAAATGCTCACACCACTCCTTGCGCCACCCACACCAAATCCCAAGGCATGTTACGTTGCGGGATTCCTGCACAAGGAACGATTCAAGCAAAGTGCAAGCACCTATTGGGGTAGTTTGACAGGCGACCGTGCAGATGCCGTCAGGTGGTTGGGTTTGTCGCTCGATTTGACCGCTGAGGCGACGGCCGCGCCGAATTGGCGAACCTCGGCAGAACGGGCCATGGATTACTTAGGCGGCTCCTACTTCGACGATGTGGTGCACGCCGTGCGCACCTTCGAGCCTGGCGACGAAGCCCACATCATGGACTTGTTTGAAGCCCATGTGGCCGTGGCAAAGAGGTTGACGGCCAACCTCGACGCCACCCGTGAGCGCACCGAGGTCCATAAGAACCTCGCTCGGGCTTACCGTCAGTGGTATGAATCGACAGGAGAAGTGGACCACTTCAACGGCGTGGTCACCCAGTACGAGGCGGCACTGGCCATCTCGCCTGAGGACATCACGGCCTGTTACAACCTGGCTGTCAACGTGTACAACCGCGGGGTGGCCTTGATCAAGTCGATGGACGAGAACACGTCTCTGGGCGAGATTTTTTCCATCCAAGATCGCAGCGCCGCGCACTTCAGGCAGGCCTTGCCCTGGTTCGAACAATCCAATGCGCTGCAGCCCAACCGCCCCGAAACGCTCAGGGGTTTGATGATTGTGCATCACGCCCTGTTCGACGACGAGCAGGCGAGCCGTTACCGCGACGCGCTTGAAACCGCATTGAAGCCATGATTCGGTGGAACATTGCATGGCGCATGGGCCTGGGGTTTGGAATTTTCATCCTGGCCGTGGCGGTGCTGTTTGTGTTCACCCGTGCAACCTTGACCCAAAGCAGCGAACTCGCTGAGGAAGTGGACGAGTCTTTGGTGCCCAGTTTGGAGGCGCTGGAAGACATGGACCAAACCCTGGCGGAGTCTCGCGTGTACATCAGCCATTGGCTGACGCGCCAAAGCCGTGCTGACGATGAGGAAAAGCGAGCGTTGAGGCGGTTGGTCAAAGAGTCGTTCCCACAGCACATCGTCGCCCTGCAATCCCTGGAAGGGGCCTGGTCTCCCGCGGCGCGAGCGCATTTGGACACCCTTCGTGTAGAAACGGACGCGCTCGGGTTGCTCTATGGCGAAATCATGCGCTTGCTCCCGGATTTCAGGAGTTACGACAACCCAATTGCGTACATGCAGGCCCAAGACTATGCGATGGAAGGGGCGGAATTGCAGACGTACACCGCGAGGGTGAAATCTCGATTGGCGCGACTGACGGCAACCCAAAACGCAGCCCTTCGTTCCAGAACGGCACGCATGGAGGAACTCGGCGCCCAACTGACCATGTATGCAGGTCGCGTGGCTTGGGTGGTGGTGATTTTGGGCATTGCCCTTGGGGTGATTGTGACGAGGAGCATCGTCCAACCCATGAAAGAATTGAAGCGCGCGCTGCTTCACATGGGGCGAGGTGTGCTTCCCGACCGAAAGGTGAGGGTCACCTCGGACGAGATTGGGGACATGGCCCTCGCCGTCAACCGCCTGGCGGAAGGTTTGGCCAGAACACAACGCTTTTCTCAGGAAGTTGGGGGCGGTGATTTTGACACGCCCTACGAGCCCTTGAGCGACGACGATGCCCTCGGCAAAGCGCTTTTGCAGATGCGCAGTTCGCTGGCGGCGAACGAACGAGAATTGGAGGGCAAGGTGGAGGAACGCACAGAGGAACTCGCCCAGCAAAAGGCCCGGGCAGAGGAAATCCTCTCGGACTTGCAGGACAGCATTTCCTACGCCCTGCGCATCCAACAGGCCATCCTGCCTTCCGAACAGGAGCGCAAGGAGGTCATCTACGACTCAGCGGTGTTCTACCAGCCCAGGGATGTGGTCTCGGGCGATTTTTACTGGTTCAAATCGGTGGGCAGTCGCCGGATGTTTGCGGCCATCGACTGCACGGGTCACGGGGTACCAGGGGCCTTCCTGAGTTTGGTCGGACACAACGCATTGGATCGCGTGACCAAGGTGTACACCGAGCCACACAAAGTGCTCGACAAGCTCAATGAACACGTCTTGATGCTGTTGCGCCAAGACATCCGAACGGAAGCGAGCATTCCTGCGGAGTTGCTGCGTGATTTGGCCTTGCCTGTAGAACAGCTGCCTTCCACGTACATGGGCGGACAAGACGGGATGGACTTGGCCATGGTGGCCATCAATTGGGAGCACATGACGGTTGAATTCGCAGGTGCCAACAACCCACTTTTCCTGGTGCGCAACGGCGAACTTCAAGAGTACAAATCGGACAAGTTTGCCATTTGCTCTTTCGAGCCAGGGGCCAAAAATTACGAGGTTCAGAAGTTGGACGTTCAGTCGGGAGACACGTTGTTTTTGGCCACGGACGGTTTCGTGGACCAATTTGGCGGGCCGAGGGGAAAGAAATTCATGAGGCGGCGGTTCCGTGAGCTGCTGGTCGAGACGGCCTCGTTGCCCGTGTCCGAACACGAAGCCCACCTGAGGGCCAAATTCGAAGATTGGCGGGGAGATGAGGAACAAGTAGACGACGTGCTCGTGGTGAGCATGAGGGTGCCATGAGTGTAAGAACCATGAGCAGGGAGGCCGCACGCAAGGCATGGACATGGATGCGGTCGGACAAAGGCCTGTTGCTGTGGGCGGTCCTGGTTGGCATCGCCTCGGGGCTGCTGGCCGTGCTCATGAAGCAAAGCGTAGGTGGGTTGAGGGTGGTCATGTTCACGGTTCAATCGTGGGTCGGGGGGTCTTGGTTTCTGGCCTTGGGGCCCATCTTGGGTCTGGCGGCCACAGCATACGTGGTGCAGAGGGTCTTGGGCGGAGACCATCCAGGCCCTGGGATTCCCTCCACGCTCCACGCCATTTCCACCCGGCGCGGCCGCATGAAGCGGACGTGGATGTTCGCCCCTGTGCTCACCAGCGTATTGTCGGTGGGGTTTGGAGGATCCGGGGGACTGGAAGCCCCCGCCATGCAGGCCGGTGCAGCCTTGGGCTCCGAAGTGGCCTCACAAACGCGCCGCCACTTCAGGAGAAGGTTGTTGCTCATCGGTTGCGCAGCGGCCGGATCGCTTGCGGCGATGTTCAAAGCACCGGTGGCGGCCATTGTGTTTGCGGTGGAAGTCATCATGATTGACCTGACGGCGTCCAGTTTGGTACCCATCCTCATGGCTTCATTGGCCTCCCTCTTGACGGCCTTCGTGTTCTTCGAGGGAGAGGACATTTTGACCGTGCCCACCTTGGCCGCTTTTCAGGCGACCCGCCTGCCGTGGTACATCCTGATGGGGGCGGTCACAGGGGTGGGGTCGGTGGTGTTTTCGAGGCTGTATTTGTTGAGCCAAACCGCCATTGGCCGCTTCACCAACCCGCGCACACGAATGGCCCTCGCAGGGGCACTGATTGGCGCCGCTGTGGCCATGTTTCCGCCGCTTTTTGGGGAGGGCTACGAAGTGATCAACCAGTTGTTTTTGGGGTATTCGGACGTCTTGATTGAAGACGTGTGGATGTTGGAAGGTTCCTTGGCGTTGCCCAGCCTGATTGGCTGGTTGGTGTTGGCCTCTTGTTTGAAGCCAATGCTGACTGGATTCACGACGGGAGCCGGTGGCGTGGCGGGTATTTTTGCCCCGGCCTTGTTCAGCGGGGCCATCCTGGGTTTTGCCTTCGCCTTGGGCCTCAATGGATTTCTCGACCCCACGACGATGCCCATCGGCAATTCGGTGCTTGCAGGACTCTGTGGGATGATGGCTGGGGTGTTGCACGCCCCGTTGACGGCCATCTTTTTGGCCACCGAGCTGAGTGGCGGTTACGGCTTGTTTGTGCCTTTGATGTTGACGTCAGCCACCTCGTTCACCACCTCTCGCGCACTGAAAAGGCACAGCATCTACACCCGCGAACTCGCGGAGCGCGGCGAGTTGTTGACGCACGATAAGGACAAGTCGGTGTTGACGTTGATGAACGTGAAGGAAGAATTGGAGCAAGACTTCCTGCCCGTTCAGGCCCATTGGAACCTTGGGCAGCTGGTGGAAGTGGTGGCCCAAAGTCAGCGCAACCTGCATCCCGTCGTCGACAAACAGGGCCATTTGCTTGGCATTGTGGATTTGCAAGACATCCGTCAGGTCATGTTCGACCGCGACCAGTACCTGACCTTGAGGGTCGTGGACTTGATGACGTTGCCGTTGGCCGAAGTTCAGTGGGAAGACAAGATGGACGACGTCATGGCCAAATTTGAGCACTGCGGCGCTTGGAACTTGCCCGTGGTGGAAGACGGACGTTACGTGGGTTTTGTGTCGCGTTCCCGCTTGTTCACGGCCTACCGCAAGTGGTTGAAAGAGACCAGTCTTGACTGACTTCAGGGAGTGTGTTCGACCGCTCCGTCCAGGATGTAGTTCATCTGGTACGCGTCGTCGGCATTCAGCCGCAACGTGCCTTTGAAGGTGAGTCGGTCGTCTGTTTTGTAAGCCCGAACGGCCTTGTTGGGGAAGCGCAAGTCGATCACAGATTCAGGTCCTGCGCCACCACAGAAGAAGCAATTGGCAAACGGGTACCGGCTGAGCACGTAAAAATCCTCGTCCACATCCACGGGAATCATGTATCCTGTGATGTAACACTCCTTGCCCTCGGCAGCGATGACCTTGGGCCCGAAGTTGGGCATCCAGTAGTAGGCGTCAAGTTCTTCGAGGTAGACGTCCTTGAATTCGACGTCACTCAAGGTTTGCCAGGTCAATTCGGTCAGGGCGACGTCCTCCGTAGGGGGAGCAGGCGACATGGGCGTCGGGTCGAGGCTGGCGAGTTTGGCCTCTCCAACGTGTCGCAACTGGTCCTGGGTGGCTTGCGCTTCCTCAGAAGGGTGGCACATGCTGCTCCAGTCCATCATAGACACCGCCACAAGGGCAACGGAGGAAAAGACCAAAGTGAGAAAGGACCGGGACTTCATCGTCAACAAAAATAAAGGACTAAGCGTCTCAGGCTTCACTCAGGGTCCGGCTGATGTCCAATCGGAGGCTTCGTCGCGCTGGAATGGCAGAAGCAATCAGCCCCACGATCACGGCAGCCCCGGCGAGCATGCCTTCACTTGGCAGCAAGGCCATGGCGTTCAAATCGTAGTGGAATTGACTCTCCACCACCTGTCCAAGCACCCCCATGCCGACCCTGCTCAACAGGAGTCCAAG
>JAOIQU010000005.1 GCA_028141885.1 Flavobacteriales bacterium
GCCTGTGAGTTCACCGAGGCCTCTGCCTTGGGGGCAGCCACCATTGCATGGAACCGTGGCAACCACAGGCAGGCTCTTGGACACTACGAAACGCTTGAGGAAGTTGCCACCTTGCAAAGCAACCAACTGGAAGCGGCCATTGGCCAAATGCGGTGTCACTATTTGCTGGGCCAAGAAAGCGAGGCCTCTGATTTCGCGGCACGTGTCATGTATGACCCTGCCACCCCAGAAGATATTCGCAGAACGGCCAAACTTTGGAACGCACGCATCGCCTGCAACCAAGGATTGCACGCAACGGTCATGGAGGACCTGGAGGAACTCGTTAAGTATGGGGGAAGCCCTGGCGCAGAGGCTCAATACATGATCGCAGAGAATGCGTTCAATGAAGACGCCTTTGACGCCTGCGAACAAGCCCTGTTCACCTTGATTGAAACGTCGTACGAACAGGAAACGTGGCGCAACAAGGGATTCCTGCTCCTCGTCTCAACGTACCTGGGCATGAACGATTTGTTCCAAGCTCGGGCCACTGCAGAGAGCATTTTGGCCAACGTAAGCACGCCGTCTGTTCAAGAGGCCGTGTCCGACCTTCTCCTGACCATCGACGCACGGGAAGCGGCAGAACGCGCTCCGATTGCACAGCCCGACACCACTGCAACTCCCGACAGCCTTGACCTCGACATTCCGCAAGTCCCAACACCCAAGGACAGCATCGACGTGAACGAGGTTAAAACGCCTGCCCCTCAGGAAGACCAATCTCCTGAAGCAGATGACCAAGACCTCACTCCAGATCCCAACGACGAATGACATCCCTATCCCCTTTCACCAAGTCGCTCTTGATTCCCGTCATGGTCACCCTGCCGTTGACTGGCTTGTGGTCACAAACCGACACGTTGCAAATGGATGTGACGTTTGTCGGCAACCGTCAAATGGAGGTAAGAGACGCGGTCAAATTGAGTTCGTGGCCAACATCGCGCCCGTTGTCTGTTTCCAAGCCCATTCTAAGCTACGAATTGCTTTCTCGACGCATGCAATTTGTCCCGCAAATGACACCCGTGGAAGCCACTCGCCTGCGGGTTGACCCTTCTTTGTCGAGACTTTACCGCGGGTACGTGCGTGCAGGAGGTGGTTCTAGGGGCACTTCCATGGTGGATGCGAGTTACACGGATTTGAGGTCGCGAGATGGCAGCTGGGGGACTGCGTTCCACCATGCCGCCACCAACAGTCCTTCAGCGCTGTTGACAGGCCGCCTCAATGAAAACACCCTCGATGCTTGGGTGTCCAGATTTGTGGGTAAAGAGAAAATGTCTTTTGAGGCTTCTGCAGGCAGCGAACAGGTCTTGATATATGGATTCGACAGCTTGCAGGTGGACAGCGCATTGACTCCTGCGGATGCACCGGTTGTGATGTGGTCGCATGCCACCTTGGGCGCAAGCTTCAAGAGCCACAAGAATCGCGACCGCGAATTGAACCATGAAATCGACGCAACGTTGGGTTGGCTAAGCAATGACCGAGGCGCACACGAACGGAGCGTGAGCCTCAATGCCACGTTGGACAAAGCATTTGGCGAGGCGCGAGGTCAATTGGACGCGGAGGTGCAACTCGACGAATACGGTGCTGGTGCCGACGTGACGTCCAACCAAGCCATCGTGGTCGTCGAGCCAAGTGTCTCCACACAGAAAGGAGCGATCCATGCCAAGGCCGGACTAGGACTCGCCATCGATGCAGACCAACCCACTCGGGACGGATTGGGAGACGCCTTCCACCTCTATCCGAGGGCTGAAGTTTCGGTGAATCTACTTCGGAATTTGTTTGTGCCCTACGGAAAGATCGGTGGAGACCTTTCCGCAAACAATTTCCACTCTTTGACCCGGCAGAACCCATTCTATGCCCCCTCAGACTTGGGGCTGGTATCCCCCAACCAAGGGTTCCGAAGCACCAACAAGCGATTGGCCCTTGCTGGGGGTATTCGTGGGACGGTCACAGAAGCCTTCCGATTCCATGGATACTTCAGCACTGCGAGCCACGAAGACTACGCCCTGTTCCGCCCTGCGGCTTCCACGGTGGATTCAGTGACCCTCGCCACCTTCGAGGTAGTGTACGACACCCTGGCCATTCGCACGTTAGGCGGAGAGGCCGAATTTGACCTTGGGTCGGATTGGTCCTTTGCCGGAGGTGTGAAGTTTTTGAAGTACAACACGCGCAGTGAACTCCGTGCTTGGAACCTGCCCCGAACCACCTGGAATGCCCGGGCGACCTATGCGCTCATAGGAGGGTTGGACCTCACGGCCACGGTGACTTACATCGGAGAGCGGTTCAGCATCCTCAGAGAGACAGGTTATGGTGACACTCAGCCGCTCGAAGATGGGACTTTCGAGCTGGCTTTGCCAGGGTATTTGGACCTCAATATCACGGCCAATTACACCTACAACGATCGGTTGGGTGGTTGGCTGACCTTGGCGAATCTGGCGAATGCCAAATACGCCGAATGGGGTGGTTTTCCCGTGCAGGGGTTCCAAGCCCTCGCAGGCGTTCACTACGCCTTCTGACGAACTATCCACAATCCTGCGAAAACCCCGGTTTTTTCGTGGAAAAATCGGGGTTTTTCATGCGCTTGAAGGCCACTCCTCAGGGGGGCTTCCTCCCTACCTTCACGAGAAGAAATTTCACAGATGTCAGAAGAGAACAAGAAAGCTGGGCAGTCGGGATATGACGCGAGTCAGATTCAGGCCCTCGAGGGCATGGAGCACGTGCGGATGCGGCCGTCGATGTACATTGGCGATGTGGGCGTCCGGGGGTTGCACCACTTGGTGTACGAGGTCGTGGACAACTCCATTGACGAGGCACTCGCCGGCCACTGCGACACGATCACAGTGACCATCACAGAAGGAAACGGAATTCGCGTCACAGACAACGGTCGGGGCATTCCGGTCGACATGCACGAGAAGGAAGGCGTCAGCGCCCTTCAAGTCGTCATGACCAAGATTGGAGCTGGGGGCAAGTTTGACAAGGATGCGTACAAAGTGTCCGGCGGTCTCCACGGCGTGGGGGTTTCTTGTGTGAACGCGCTCTCAACCAGCTTGCGGGCTGAAGTCCACCGCGGAGGGAAGGTTTACGAACAAGAATATGCCCGAGGCAAGGAGCAATATGCCGTCCGAGAGATTGGCACCACCGACAAGCGCGGGACCACGGTCGAGTTCCAACCCGACCATGAGATTTTCGAAACGCTCGTATACAGCTACGACACGCTTGCCGATCGTATGCGTGAGCTCTCGTACCTCAACCAAGGCATCACCATCACGATGACCGACGAACGTCAAACGGATGAAGAAGGCAACTTCCTCAACGAGACGTTCCACAGCACCGAAGGCCTGAAGGACTTTGTGACCTACCTCGATGGCAACCGTGAAGCCATCATTCAAGAGGTGATTCACATGAGCGGAGAACGCAACGGCGTGCCCGTTGAGGTCGCCATGACCTACAACAACTCCTTTTCCGAGAACCTCTTCTCCTACGTCAACAACATCAACACCCACGAGGGTGGAACGCACCTGACCGGCTTCCGACGTGGTCTCACGAACACGCTGAAGAAATATGCCGACGGAAGCGGCATGTTGGACAAGTTGAAGTTTGACATCAGCGGAGACGACTTCCGCGAAGGGCTGACGGCTGTGGTGAGCGTGAAGGTTGCCGAACCCCAGTTCCAAGGCCAAACCAAGACCAAACTCGGCAACGCCGAAGTAAGTGCACCCGTGAGCCAGGCCGTGAGCGACATGCTCGAAACCTACCTCGAGGAGAACCCCAACGATGCTAAGACCATTGTTCAGAAGGTCATCCTTGCCGCTCAGGCGCGTCATGCAGCACGTAAGGCCCGCGAGATGGTCCAGCGCAAGACGGTCATGGGGGGCAGCGGTCTTCCCGGCAAGCTCGCCGACTGCGCCGAGAAGGATCCAGCCGTGTGCGAGCTTTTCCTGGTCGAGGGTGATTCGGCAGGCGGAACAGCCAAGCAGGGACGTGACCGCATGTTCCAGGCCATCATGCCACTCCGAGGCAAGATCCTCAATGTGGAGAAGGCCATGCAGCACAAAATCTTCGACAACGAGGAAATCAAGAACATCTACACAGCCCTCGGGGTCACCGTGGGCACCGAAGAAGACGAGCGGGCACTCAACATGGCCAAACTCCGCTACCATAAAATCGTCATCATGTGTGACGCGGATGTGGATGGCAGCCATATTGAAACGCTCATCCTCACGTTCTTCTTCCGCCACATGAAGGACCTCATTGAGAACGGCTATGTGTACATCGCCACGCCACCGCTTTACCAGGTCAAAAAGGGACAGCGATCCATTTACGCGTGGAACGACGACGAGCGCGACCGTCTCATTGCCGAGTTCAAAGGCAAGAGTGGCAGCGAAAGCGGCATCCACGTCCAACGCTACAAGGGTTTGGGTGAGATGAACGCGGAGCAGCTTTGGGAAACCACCCTCAACCCTGAGAACCGGACCTTGCGTCAGGTCACAATCGAGAATGCGGCCGGTGCAGACCACGTGTTCTCCATGCTCATGGGCGACGACGTTCCACCTCGCCGGAAGTTCATCGAGGACAACGCCAAGTACGCGAACATCGACGCCTGATCTGGGCAGCACGTGGGACGCTGGAACAACCAAATCGTCTGGGTCACCGGAGCCAGCAGTGGCATCGGCAAGGCCTGTGCCGAAGCGTGGGCTCGTCGTGGCGCCACTGTCGTCCTGTCTTCACGGAAACAAGCCGCCCTTGACGACGTGGCAGCGCCTTTGCGTGAGACCGGAGCCTCTGTTCACGTAGTGACCCTGGATTTGGCCGATGCGGCGAGCTTGCCTGAGGTGGCGGCGCAGGTCGAGGCCGAGATCGGTCCGGTCGACGTCATGGTGCACTGCGGCGGGATCAGCCAACGCTCCAAGGCCATCGAGACGTCCCTTGACGTGGACCGTCGCGTGATGGAAATCGATTACTTCGGAACACTTGCCCTCACCAAAGCGCTCCTGCCCAGCATGGTGAAGCGAGGCAAAGGGCATTTTGTCGTGGTGACGAGCCTCATGGGCCTGTTCTCCTCCCCTTTGCGGTCAGGCTATTGCGGGGCCAAACACGCCCTTCATGGCTTCTTCGAGGCGCTCCGTGCCGAGCACCACGACGACGGGTTGAAGGTGACCATGGTTTGTCCTGGGTTCATCCGCACCAACATCAGCCTCAACGCTGTGGTGGGCGACGGCACTCAGCAAGGCACCATGGACGCCAAAACAGGCGCTGGCATGACGGCCGAGCAATGCGCCGAGCGCATGGTCAAAGCCGTGGAACGCAACAAGGCTGAGGTTTTGATTGGGCGTTACGAAATCCTCGCTGCCTACATCAAGCGCCTCTCGCCCGCCTTGCTTCGCCGCATCGTGCGTCGCGCAGCAGTCACGTGACCGTCAGGCATTGAATTCGCGGCCTTCCACGTGGAGGACGCGTGTGCGCTTCTTCAGAAAGCGCAGAAACAGGAACAGCCCAACACTTCCGCCCAACCCTGCTTGCCATGCGGTGGTGTTCCAAGCGGGTGTGCCGAGCCCAGCAGTCCTGGCCGCCTCAAGGAAGAACATTCCGAAGACAATGGCGAACACGCCGTTGTATTCGCGCTTGATGACGTGGCGCAGAGAAAAGCTGTTGCCGACAGGAGTCCAGGAACTGCGGGGCGTGCCCCAAAATTTGGGCACAAAAGCCGGCACGGTGGCGGCCCAATCGCTGTACGTCGATCCAAACTTCCCCGCCAGAAATGCCTCTTCCGCCATCGCAATTCGCAGGTAATACATCATGTATGCGAGCGTCACGAAAAGCGCGAAGTCCAACCGACCTGTTGCCAACACCAAGGCCATCCACATGAAGTAGTTGCCGAGGTAAAGTGGGTGCCGCACCAAGCTGTACATGCCGCGGGTGTTGAGCGATTCGGCCACCTGACCTTCTGAGGTGTTGCGACCGCTGGTGCCCGGTAGGACGTGACCAATGGTTTTGGCACGAATCACCACGCCAAGCACACCCACGGCCCAACACATCGCCTGCCATCCTAAAGCCTCGGCCCTCTCAGGCGCATCGTAAGCAAGCACGAGGGCCGGTGGCACCAAAATCAGCGGAATGAAACTTCGCCAACGGAAAAGTTGATTGCCGCGACGTGTGAGTTCTTGAATGAGCATGAGGGCAGATTCAGGTTTGCGCGTCGCGAAGGTCGGCCAAATCACGAGGCGAACCATCCCGAATCCATGCCACTGCAAACGCCATGAGTGGGGCCATCACATCGTCACGCTCAAGGAAGGGCACATGGTTTCGAAACGCATCTTGCAATTGCCGAAGCGCAGGGGCCATCGCGTGCTCGTCGCCCCGCAGGTCCGATGCCTGGGCCGCACACATGGCTTCGATGCCAAGCACCTGTTCGGCGTGCTCCAAGACGCGCCACATTTGCAAGGCTCCATTGGCGCCCATGCTCACGTGGTCCTCTTGTCCGTTGCTGCTGTCGGCGTTGTCCGCGCTGGCTGGCGTGCAGAGCTGCTTGCTGTACGACACGAGGCTCGCAGCGGTGTATTGCGGAATCATGTAGCCAGAATTGAGGCCTGGGTTGGAGGCCAAAAACGCGGGCAATCCACGCTGGCCGCTGAGCATCTTGAAGACGCGGCGCTCGGAAATGCTGGCCCATTCATGAATGGCCAAGGCCAAGCGGTCCATCGCCAAGGCCAGCGGCTGGTCGTGAAAATTGCCGCCGCTCACAATCAAATCTTCGTCCGGGAAGACGAGCGGGTTGTCTGTCACAGCATTCATCTCCGCTTCGAAGACGGCGCGAACGCCTTCCACGACGTCCCTCGAGGCGCCGTGCACTTGAGACATGCACCTGAACGAGTATGGATCCTGCACGTAGGTTCGTGGTTGCGCTGCGCGCTCCGACCCTTCGAGCCACGACGAGACGTTGTGGGCCGCGATCATGGCGCCGGCTTGGTTTCGGATGCGGTGGATCGAGGGGTGCATCGCCGCCTTCAGGCCGTTCCAGGCTTCGAGGGACCACGCTCCCAGAGCGTCGGCCCAGTCAGCGAGGCGCGTCACGCGTTCGAGCGCCACCATGCCAGTTCCGAGCATCATTTGCGTCCCGTTGATGAGCGCCAGTCCCTCCTTGGGACCGAGCTCGAGCGCAGGCCAGCCCAGCTCGCGCAAGGCATCCGCCGAAGCCATTTGCCGTCCGTCTGGCATCACCACTTCCCCCTCGCCAATCAACGGCAACACGAGGTGCGCAAGCGGGGCCAAATCCCCAGAAGCCCCCAACGACCCCTGGCTCGGAACCACGGGCAACACGCCCGCGTTCCAATGGTCTAGCAAGCGCTGCACCGTCGTCACTGCCACTCCCGAATGGCCCTGGCTCAGCGCCTTGACCTTCAAAAGCAGCATGGCTTTTACCACCTTGGCCGGTAACGGCTCCCCGACCCCGCATGCGTGGGAGATCAACAAGTTTCGCTGCAATGCCACGAGGTCGTCCACGCGGGTCGTAGCCAAGTCCCCAAAACCTGTGTTGATTCCATACAGGGTGTCGCCTCCTGAGGCTCGCCCCAGAAGGTAGGTGTGGCATCGCTCGATTCGAGTCACAGCATCTTCCGACAACGTCCGGGTCACCCCTTCCTCGTGCGAGAGCTGCCAAAACACGTCAGCCCCCCACCAACCCTCGGGAAGCACTTGCCTTTGACCTTGTGCTGCCGCTCCTTCGTGATGGCTCGTTTCCATGCAGGCAAGATACCCCGAGGTCGCTATCTTGCAGGTTCAATTTTCCCACATGCGATTCACCTCCACCTTGTTCCTTTGCGCAGCTTTGACATCGTTCGCTGCGTGGGGTCAAGTCGACCAAAGCAACTCCCCTGATGCGGATTCCGCTCCAGAATTGAAGATTGACACCCCCATCAATCTCAAGCTCGACAACGGCCTGCAGATCATCGTGGTTGAAAACCATCGCACGCCATCGGTCTCCTGGAACATGACTCTTGAGTTCCCTCCTTTCTTGGAGGGTGAAAAGGCTGGACTCCAAGATTTGGTCAGCAGCATGATGGCTGCAGGAACGGCGTCTAGAACCCAAGCCCAAATCGCGGAAGAGGTGGATTTCCTGGGCGCTTCCTTCCAAGCAAACGCCAAAGGTTTTTTCGCCAATTCCCTCAGCCAGAACGCCAGCGACTTGCTGCGGATCGTCGCCGATGTCATCCTCAACCCCACCTTCCCACAAGAAGAATTGGACAAGGTGAAAACACAGGTGGCGTCCGGATTAGCCAACACCCCATCCTCTCCTGCTGAGATTGCTGCCAACGTGGTGGCCACCACCAACTATGGATCGCTGCATCCTTATGGTGAAGTCATGACTCAATCGACCCTTGAAGCGGTTTCGCGGGAAGACCTTGTTTCATACCACGACACCTACTTCCGCCCCAACGCGGCCTACCTGATTGTGGTTGGAGACATCACGCCAGACGACGCTTATGCAAAAGCCAACACCCATTTTGGCAAGTGGAAGCGTGCCGACATTCCGTTCACACGCATTGCTCCCGCCAAATTCCCCATGGGCAATCAAGTTCGCTTTGCAAGCATTGAAGGTGCCGTTCAGAGCAAGATCAACATCACCCAACCCGTCCCCTTTCCTCCAGGCCATCCGGATGCGCCAGCCATTGAGTTGATGAATTCCATTTTGGGCGGCAGCGCATTTAATGGGCGTTTGATGAAGGTTTTGTGCGAGGACACAACCTTCATGAACGGCGCAAGGTGTGACTTGAGCGCCGACCCCGTGACGGCCGAATTCATGGCCTACGCCGAAGTAAGCACCGGAGCCACCGAGAGTGCGCTCGTCGAAATCTTGGCTGAAATCAACCGAATCCGCGACGAACAAGTGACTGAGAAAGAACTTGCCGCGGCAAAAGCGCTCCTGGCTGGGAGTTTTGAGAGGTCCCTGGAAAATGACAGCACGGCGGCGCGATTTGCACTGAACATCCGACGCTATGCGTTGCCTGAAGATTGCCATCAGACCTACTTGCAGCGCATCGACGCCGTCACGGTGGAGGACATCCAACGTGTGGCCAAAAACATGATCAAGCCCAACAACCTCAACATTTGCGTGGTTGGTTCGTCCGACATTCTCGATTTGCTAGAGCCCTTTGATGCCAATGGCGGCATCGACCAGTACGATGCGTTTGGGCAGATTCGCATTCCACGCAGTGAAGCTCCCAAAGGCACCACAGTCAAAGACGTGGTTGCAGCCCATTTCAAGGCAATCGGTGGCGCGAAGGCTTGGGGCAAACTCTCTGGCTTGACGTTGGAAGGATCTGTTGAATTTGGCGCTGGCATGTCCCTGCAGCATCGCGAAGACAAGCGATTCTCCAAGAAGGAGCCTGCCGTGCGTACTGAATTGGCCATGGCCGGATCGCCTGTCATGATTCGAACAGTGGGACCCGATGGCGGCCAGGAAATCCAGATGGGCAGCGCTTCGGACATGAAAGCCACCAGCGTTGAACGCATGCTCGACTACCTGTCACCCACGCGTTTGCTCAACATGGACAAAGCCGGATTTGAAGGCAGTGTGCTCGGCGTGGAAGACGTCAATGGACAGGCTGCGACAGTCGTCGAATACCGAAAAGGTGAGCTCACGGAAACGTACTGGTTCCGCCATGCCGATGGCCTCATCGTCAAGCGTTCACGTCCCTCGCTCGACGACACCAATGTGGTCGAATCGCTTGACCAGTACATTGCATTTGGCGACAACGGACTCCAAATCCCAAGCGTTCGGACCTCCAACGTGGGTGGACAGACCATGACCATCCGCACGGCCAAAGCCACCTTCAATCCAACCTTCGCCGACGACGCATTCAATCTTCAGCGTTGATGACTGACACTCCACTCATTCGGCTCGATCACGTGTCCATCCGGCACGGCGCACATGTCATTCTCCAGGACGTCTGTGTGGATGTGCGTGAAGGAGAACTTGTGTATTTGATCGGCAGAACGGGTAGCGGAAAATCCAGTCTGCTTCGAACGCTGTACGGAGACCTTTCTTTGGCATCTGGAGAAGGCCACGTGTGCGGTTTCAACCTCTCCTCACTCAAGCATCGCAATGTGCATCAGCTTCGGCGGAAGCTCGGCATGGTGTTTCAGGATTTTGGACTGCTCGAGGATCGCAGTGTGGGTGACAACCTTGACTTTGCCCTGATCGCAACCGGATGGAAGGACAAGACAGCCCGCAAGCGACGCATCGAAGAAGTGCTCACCATGGTGGGGTTGCCCCACAAGGCCTACAAGCAGCCGTTTGAACTCAGTGGAGGTGAACAACAACGCGTGGCCATTGCCCGGGCACTGTTGAATGACCCTTCCCTTTTGTTGGCGGATGAACCCACAGGCAACCTGGACCCTGAAACCACGGAAGAAATCCTTGAACTGATGCATGCCCTGCCTAGTCAAGGTCGCTCCCTAGTCATGGCCACGCACGATTGGGCCTCCATGGAACGTCGACCTGGACGCGTGTGGCGATGTCAGGATGGCGCTCTTCACGACGAGGCTCCCGTGCGCGCATGAATCGGATTGCTGCGAAGGTCGCCGTGATCATCCCGGTTTGGAACGACGCAGAGGCGTTGAACTGCACCCTGTCCCAATTCCAAGCGCTTGACAGTACTGTCTTGGCTCAACTTGAAGTGATCGTCGCCGACGGGGCATCTCAAGACGAGACGCTCGCGGTGCTCGGTTCGTTTGCCGGGATTGTCTCCCACGTGGACTCGCAACAAGATGATGGGGTCTACGACGCCATGAACCGCGGCGTGAGCAACGTGTCCGCCCCATGGATTTGGGTGATGGGAGCTGGAGACATTCCGACGGAAGAAGGCTTGAAACGCGCTTTGGACATCCTCACGTACGCCGAAAGCGACGCGGCGCATGCCTTCGCCGTGGGCTCAGATGGAGAACCCGAGCCCGGTGTCCCCCACACATGGATTCCGGACTGGGGCAACGGCATGCATTGGCGGAACACCATGCATCACCAAGGCCTCATCGTTCCAAGTTCATGGTTGAAGTCACATCCCTTTTCCCCCTCTTACCGCGTGCTTGGCGATTACGCTTGGTGCCTCGACCGATTGAAGTCAGGCCAAACCGTCCATTGCCACTCCGAGTTGATGGTCGCCAAGGTGTCCAGCGGAGGGCTCTCCCGGACATTCACACCGGCGTTGTACCTAGAAGAGTGGCGCGTCAAAATGGGGCGTATCCCCCTGCCCACCTTGTTGGCTCACTTGGTCTGGTTGCCCGCCAAATGGGCCTTCAAGCTTTGTTCGAGGACCCTCTCGATGTGAGGCTCGTCAACCCCCCAATGAAATTGTTCACTCGCGGCGTTCAATGAGGCCTGCCAATCGGATTTGGGCATGGACAGCACCTTCATCACCGCGTTCCTGACGGCAACAGGAGAAGCTTCTTCGATGACCTCTCCCAATTCGTGCTCCCGTACGATGGCCGCCACCTCCTTTCGTGCGGTGACCACCATGGGAAGGCCTGCATGCATGAAGTCAAACAACTTGTTGGGCAAGCTCATTTCATAGTTGCCATGGCCTGCTTGATCCAAGCTGAGACCCACATCGGCCGACGCCGTGAGGCGTCGCAACTGATCAAACGGCAGCTTAGAAATGCAATGCAAGCGCCCTTCCATTTCCAGGTCATCCACCCTTGCACTGGCTTCGTCCCATTCGACACCTGCGCCGACAAGCACCAACCTCACCCCCTTCATCTCGGGCAACGCAGCGACAGCTTGAGCCGCACCGCGGTCCCGGTCCATGTAGGCCCCTTGCATCAAGGCAATGGGCAAATCTGTAGGCACCCCGTGGTCCAGAAAAGCTTCTCGACCTTCAACGCAGACTCGAGGTTGTCTGCGTGGCATGTTCCGCACCACGGCCACGTCAAGACCGTATTTGTTGCGATACGCCGCAGCGATGCTCTCGTTGACCGTGATCATGCAAGACAACCGACGCATGGCCCAGCGCTCAAGGGTCAACCACACAGCGCGGCGAAGTGGGCGTCCCGTCAATCCAGCAGCCTCGGTAAAATACTCATGGCTGTCGTACACCACAGGCAACTTCCCATGCCACACGGCCGGAGCCAACGTGTCAAGGTCATTGCACCAAATGGCATCAATCTCGCCTTCGTGCCTCCTCAACCATGCGAGGAGTTCCCATTGCAACGATGCATAGAACAAGGGCCCACGATGGGTCTTGAGTCGCAATCTGTGAGCCTTCCATGGACCTTGCCATGGTTTGGAATCAGGCATCTCGCGTCCGACGAGCACAGGTGCCCACCCCAACGACTCCAGCGTCTCACACGTCTTTTTGACGCGCTGATCGAACGTCAGGTCATTCGAAACCCAAACCGCGATGCTCCTGCGTGGCTTCAAATTTCTCCGTCTTTCACTTTTTGCAGGATGCGCTTGGTGTATCGGGGGAAATCTCCTTGCATCATCCACCCGAAATATCCCGGGTCCTTCTGCAACACCTCTCGAACCCTTTTGCCAGTGTGCTTGCCAAATTGAAACACCACCTCACCCTCGTCGTCGTACACCAACCGTCCCATCAAATCTGCGTTGTTTCGCATCCGACAGAACGCGGCCAGCTCCTCCATGTCGGAAGGAACAGGACCCACCGTCTCCCCTCGGCTGTCGAGTACCGTTTTGTCCTTGTACCTCTCAAGTTGCGCCAAAAAGACATCCACAGTCGCGAGCGTGTCTGGCAATGCCTCATGGGCGCCTTCCAAGTCCTTATCACAGTAAAACTTGTACGCAGCGCGAAGGGTGCGTTGTTCCATGCGATGAAACACGTTTTGAACGTCAATCAAGTGACGCCCCTCCAGCCCAAAGTCTATGCCCACACGAAGGAATTCCTCTGCAAGCATGGGCACATCAAACCGGTTGCTGTTGAACCCTCCCAAATCACAACCATGCAGCCATTTCAGAAGGCCTGGCGCGATTCGTCCAAATGTGGGGGCGTCTTTGACATCTTCATCGTACACCCCGTGAACCAAGCTTGACTCCAAGGGGATGGGCATCTCCGGATTCACCAAGATGCGATGCTCACGTCCGAGAGCCTCAGGCTTTTTGATGACCGTTCCATCAGGCATCAACTTCACCATGGCCATTTCGACAATGCGGTCGACCCCCACTTTGGTGCCAGTGGTTTCCAAATCAAAAAACACCAATGGCCGCTTCAGGTGCAGCCCAGCCACTTGTTCCGTCATGTTCATTCGTTGTTCAGCGCAATTCGACATCCACCCGCACGTACTGATGGCGCGCGGGGTTGGCATCTCCAGCATTCATTCCAAGACTTCCCCCGTCAGGCTGGACCCGCTTGACCATTTCCACGTCGTAATCAACGCCTTCAGACAATCCCTCAAAGGCGAGTCGTTGAACCAGTCGGTAACGCACGTTTTCGGCGCGATCGGAGGCCAATCCCTCGTTTCCACGGCTCCTCGATGTCGATAACGCAGACGCGCTGCCTTCGATCCGCAATTGAGGCCTGCCATCTTTGGCCAACTCCAGCACCCTTGAAACCACAGGCTCAATGCTCATTCGGCCTGTGTGGACTTGGTTGCTGTAGAATTGGATGGCCAACACCAATTCACCCGCCACGTTGTCGTCCAACGAAAGAGGACAAATGGGCGAAGACATGTTGGTGCCGAGCGTTGGTGAGAATTCAAGCACAGCAACACCGTCCAATCCTTCACCTTCCGCAATGACCAAGGACGGTCCTTCCAAATTGCCGCTGCCGTCTTGCAAAACACGGCGTCCGTTTTCTAAACGAACCAGCATCGCGTTGGAGAACTCGCCTTTCGCCATCAACTCGCCGTGTGCGGCCAACGTTTCTGACGCATCTTGACTTACGCCAGCATACCAACGGGTCATGCCGTTGCCAAGACGTTCCACCACAAATCGGTTGCCTGCATTCAGCAGCCACGAGTCACTCGGTTGATTTTTGAACGTGCCGATTTGAATCGCTGACCAAGACCCCGTCATCTCAGACAATTCCATGACGTTGGAGGTCCATGTCGTGGTTTCTGGACGGGACTCCTCTTCAGGCATCTCTCCCAGGTCCGCCTCGATTTCGTCCGAAGCATTGGGGTCTTCCACACTCAAGTCTTCCGTGGTGTCCAATTCGACTTCGTCTTCGACCGCCAACACCATACCTGTGAATGGAGGCAAGTCCACGCCTGCAACCCCTTCAGTGTCCATCCCTTCCACCTCAGGTGCAAACAAATCGGCAAATGCCACGTCCACAATCTCAGGCTCGGCATCTGCAGGAATGCTGATGCGACGTTGAAGGGCTGGCAGCACCTCCGTGCCGTTTGTCCCTTCGGCCATCGCAGCCCGTTCCAACACGTAGTCGCCTCCAGCAGGCACAATGAACTTGTACAAGTTGGATTGTGCGCATTTGTCGATGACTTGTACGATCTCCCCGGAATTGACATCCCTCAGAATCAGGGCACCGGCAACCACATCCTCTTCTGACGCATCCACGCTCATGACCAGCACATTGTCCTCAATGGGAGAAGATTGATTCATGCGTGCCGCGTACAGATTCAATTCCCGGCTGTCCGTACCACGACGGCTTGAGAAGTACCCGACTTCACCTTTGGCCCCCATCACAAAACTCATTTCATCTTCGACGCTGTTCACCGGCACACCCATGGGCGTCGGGGCACCCCACGAACCATCTTCATTGCGCACTGCTCGATGGATGTCGTAACCACCTACAGAAGGCAAGCCATTCGATGCGAAAAACAACGTTCTTCCATCTGCCGCCACATAGGGACTGACTTCATGCCCCAAGGTGTTGATCTCCTCCCCGAGGGAAACCGGCTTGCCCCAACGGCCGCGATCGTCAAGTTCGCACTCGTACAAGTCAAATCCCCCTTCGCCACGGCGAGACTTGAGGGAAACGATGATTCGGTCTTGGCTGGGGAAAAACGCCACTTCACCTTGTGTGGGCTGGTTCTTTCCCAAGATGAAGGGAACGGAAGCCGTCCAACCTCGTTCCCACTGAGATGAAACCTTCAACTCGTACGTCCATCCGTCATGGTCTTGGATGATGACGCTCTCTCCAAACGCATCTGTACCCACAACCACGGCATGGTAACTCGCGCCCAAGTTGAGGAGCTCCGGTTCACTCCATGTGCTGTCAGGCAGGAGCTTCGACCGGTACACATCGTCGTAATGCGCCAACGTGTTCGGATCTCGCCTTCCGTGATTGGAACCATTCGAACGCGATCGATTCGACGAAAAGAACAAAGTCCTTCCATCCACCGTCAGCATCGGTCGAGACTCATCTGAAGTAGCGTTTACGTTCAGCGCTTCGATCTCTGTGCTGGTGGGATTGGCAAGCTGGGCTTCGGCAAAGTCCAGGTCGGCAAGCATGCGTTCAGCAAGCTCCGAATAATTGTGCTTGCGACCTGCCTTTCGATTGAATTCGGAAATGTGCTCTCGGGCCTGGCTGAATTCCCCGAGGCGGCGTTTGGCTTCCGCCAAATGAAGTAAGGCCTCCAGTGGAGGCAAACTCTGACGCTGGTTGAAAGGATCGTACTTCGTCGTAAGAGGCCCAGCAACAGCTTCACCCAAAGCTTCGGAAGCTGCTTTCCAGTCCTCAGCGATTTCAAGGTGACACATGCCATACTTGTACTTGTAGACCCTGTTCCTCGGACTGCGCTCCGTGGCCACGGCCCAAACGCGTTCGGCCTCATGCCAAAACCTCTCTTCCATCAAGATGCTTCCCTCGACAAACAACTCCGAGTTGCTCATGCGAGTCATGGTTGAATCGGAAGTCAACACAGGGGCCGATGCGAAGGAAACGTAAACGACAAGAAACGACCCGAAAAAGGTCAGAAGACAGATCGAAGGAAAGCGCATCACGTTGTCAAGCATGCATCGTTGGTAGGCCTTGAAGGTACGAAATGGCGTGAAGCGCGTAACCTTTGGCTTCGCAAAGTTCAGACCTGCACACAAATCAGCCTTCCACAGGACGGTTCAAATCGAATCCTTCAAGGTAGTCTGCCACCCTCCGAACGAAGCTGCCCCCAAGCATGCCGTCGACCACACGGTGATCGTAGCTGTGGCTCAAGAACATCATGTGGCGCACGGCGATGACGTCTCCGTGTTCGGTTTCGAGCACGGCAGGCCGCTTCCGAATGGCACCTAGCGCCAGGATCCCCACTTGCGGCTGGTTGATGATGGGGGTCCCCATCACGTTGCCGAATGTGCCAACATTGCTCATGGTGTACGTTCCTCCGGTAATGTCATCTGGGGACAGTTTGCCGAGTCTTGCGCGGTTGGCGAGGTCGTTCACTTGACGGGCCAGACCCTGCAAATTGTATTGGTCGGCATGCTTGATTACGGGCACGATCAAGTTGCCAGAGGGCAACGCTGCGGCCATGCCCAAATGAATGGCTTTGTGAATGTGGATGTTGTCTCCCTCCACACTGGCATTCACACCAGGGAAGTCACGAATGGCTTTGACGATCGCTTCTGCGATAAGCGGGGTGAACGTCAATTTCTCGCCAAATTTCTCTTGGAAGGCACCCTTGTTGGCGTTGCGCCACATGACCAAATTGGTCACATCAGCCTCCACAAATGACGTCACGTGTGGGCTGGTTTGGACGCTTCGCACCATGTGGTCCGCAATCATTTTGCGCATGCGATCCATCTCCACAATGTCATAAGCTCCATCCACACTCTTGGCCACAACGGGCGGAGCTTGCACAGGCTTGGGCGCTGGCGTCGGTGCGGGTGCCGGAGCCGAAGATGGCACGCTCACAGGAGCCGTCGCCGTTTCACCCCCTTGGGACCGGGCAGAGAGGTAAGCCAGGATGTCCTTTTTGGTCACACGTCCTTCAGAACCAGTGCCAGGCACTTGCTCCAATTCAGCCATGCCGATTCCCTCCTGCTGGGCAATGCTCCGAACCAGTGGCGAGTAGAAACGACCTGAAGGACCTTTCCTTGAAGGTGACGCATCAAGGGGCGCCATGGCGGCAGCCACGACCTCAGGTTCCGGGGCCTCTTCAACGGCCTTGGATTCAGTCGCTTCAGGGGTGGCGGCTGAAGCTGCCGCAGGGGCTTCTCCTCCCACGTCGTAGCGCGCAATGACCGCACCCACCTGAACGACGTCGCCTTCTGAGACGCACCACTCCACCAAGGTTCCGTCTTCAGGGGCCGGAACTTCCGAATCCACCTTGTCAGTGGCGATTTCCACGATGGGTTCGTCTGCTTCGACGCTGCTTCCTGCGCCCACCACCATCTTGGTGATGGTCGCTTCGGCAACGCTTTCGCCCATCTTGGGCAGGAGGATGTCAATGATGGCCATGGGAGATGATTGCTCGACGCGAAATTAAGGCATCTGCCACCACCGCAGCGTCTTTTCTCCAATGGTAATCCTGAGCATGTGTGAAGGCTTTTCGCTCGGCGGACCTTCCTTCCAAGCCACTTGTCAAAGACCAAACGCAAGGCCGTGTGGACTGAAGGTTTCCGGGGCTCACCCATGTTCTTTGGGCCAGGAGCACCTGCCAGGCAGCACGGGGCCAGCCACGGTGTCGCGACACCCAAAACAGAGGCGACGCCAACAACACAAAAGCGGCGACAACCACATCAAACACGCGTTTGCTTCTTGCCACTTCCGGACGGTGCAACCCCTGCTGGAACGCCACAAACGACGCTCGTGAGGCACCACCACTCGACATCACATCTCCAACATCCGTCCACGCAATTCGGCACGTCACCCGCTTCTTTCCCAACATGGGCAATGCCTCCACAATGACATCGGTTCGAACATCTCGGCCGCTGAACACCACCTCTTCGACGTTGTGAATCTGCACCGCTTCTTGCAAATCCCGAATCGACCCAATCCAGGACAACCCTTGGACGCTGGGCAACGTGGATGGCCTCTCAGCTGAAGGCCAAAGCGCAAACACGTTGAATCGCGTGCGTTCCCCTTCGTTTCGTCGCAGCAAATCAATCAATCGTTCGGTGTCCTCGTCGCTGACCAACAACCTTCTCATGTGATGGGCATGGCCACTTCGTTTCATGGCGCGCCACGTGACCCAACCGTGAATTACGGCATGGCCCACGACCATGGACAAAACGGCCGCCCGACTGAACCGCCACGCTTCTGGCCACAGCGCATACACGACCAGGGTCAACATGGAGGCCATCAGCCACGTCAACACATGTCCGGAAAAGGACAACGATGCGCGGATGTCGCGGTAGCCACCAAGGGCCAGCGTGGCCGCGATTTGGACCAGCACCAACCCCAATCCTTGGAAGGCCGCCTCAGGCCAGATGAACGACTTGCCTCCCCATGCCTGCATGCCCAACATGGTGACCAGCAGCCACGTGAGCGTTCCTGCAGTCACCACGGCGAGGTTGCCCCAGCGGGTGAAGGCGCGTCGGAGGATGGCGAGTGCTGCCCTGAAATAAATGGCCGAGCGGATCATCCAAGAAAACGCCCTGGCTTGACGTCCCTCAAAATGTTTGGCCGCAAACAAGAGCATGGCGCGGTAAAACACCATGACGTAGTTCAGGCTCCCCTTCTTGGTGGATTCGCCTTTGTAATGAATGATGCTGGTCTCCGCACAGTAGTGGTTTTCCCACCCCCCTTCGACCAAACGCCAGCTCAAATCGATGTCCTCTCCATACATGAAAAATTGCTCGTCGAGCAGCCCCACCTCATCCAGCGCCTCGCGGCGCATCCACATGTACGCGCCAGACAAAATGTCGACTGGGGCCGATTCGTGCTCCTGGACGTGACCCGCGTAATACGCGTTCAGCGCCTCGGATCGAGGCGCCAACTTGTGGAGGCCTGTCATTCGACAAAGGGCCGCCCAAGGTGTTGGCAACCCACGCTTGGATTCAGGGAGGTACTTTCCGGTTCCATCGTACATGGGCACGCCCATGCCACCGAGTTGAGGGTGCGCCTCGGCATGCGCCAAGCACTTTCGGAAGGTGTCCTCCCGAACCACCGTGTCGGGATTGAGCAGGAGAACATGACGCCCTTGAGACTCACGGATGGCCTGGTTGTTAGCCTTGGAAAACCCGACATTCTCTTCGTTGGCAATGAGGTGAACCTCAGGGAATCGAGATTGGACCATTTCCACAGAGCCGTCCACGCTGTGGTTGTCCACCACCCACACGTCCAAGGCAAGGCCTTCACTCGCCCGCTGAACGGACACCAAACATTGCTCGAGAAATGCCCGAACATTGTAGCTGACAATGATGACACTGAGGTCCGTCACCCTTGGTATGGCAGGCGGTTCAACAACGAACTTGAGAGTGTGGCCTCGTCGGCGTATTGCAAGGCCTCTCCGACCGCAACACCACGCGCGAGCGCCGTCAACAACGTCGACGTTTCTTTCAGCCGCTTCGCCAAATAAAACGCAGTCGTGTCCCCCTCCATGGACGGTGGCAACGCAAGGATGACCTCATTGACCTCCTCGGTTTGGGCCCTTGAAACCAAGCTGTCCACATTCAAATCGGCAGGCCCCACGCCGTCCATGGGACTGATGACCCCTCCGAGCACATGGTACAGGCCACGGTACTCGCCCATGCTTTCCAACGCCAGCAGGTCGCGCACATCCTCCACAACACACACCGTCGAAGCGTCGCGATGGGGATTGGCGCAAAGGTTGCACGTGTCGTCCTCTGTCGGATTGTGACAGACGTTGCAGGGTTTGACGCCCTCTTTCATGGCCACCATGGCCTCTGCAAAATCCCGCACCCTCTCTTCATCTCTCGCCAACATGTTGAGCACGAGGCGCAAGGCCGTCCTGCGGCCTATGCCTGGCAAGGTGGCCATCTGATCCACCGCGGCTTCGATCAATCTCGAGGGAAGTTGCACCCTGCGAAGGTACTTCATGAGGCAGGGCCACTGCGCGGTTCCGCACGTACATTTGACGGCATGACGCCCTGGTCCGTTTTGATCATCGCCCTCGTGTACGTTGGCGTGCTGCTGGGAATTGCGCAGTGGTCCTCTCGCAAGGCTTCCAATGTCAACTCAGAACGGCGGTTTTTTGTCGCAGGCCAAAACGCCCCGTGGTACGTCGTGGCGTTTGGTATGGTTGGCGCCTCTCTATCTGGGGTGACGTTCCTCAGCATTCCCGGATGGGTGCGTGACCAGGAGTGGACCTACATGCAAATGGTTTTCGGTTATTGCATTGGATATGTGATTGTTGCAACCATTCTCCTACCTCTTTACTACAAACTCAAACTCACGAGCATTTACGGTTTCCTTGGCGGGCGATTTGGCCTCCAGGCTCACAAAACGGGCGCGGCTTTTTTCTTGATCAGCCGAATCATCGGCGCTTCGTTCCGGCTGTTTTTGGTGGCGCTTGTGATTGACGTGTTGGTGCTGGAGCCCTTGAGCGGAGGTTTGACGCCATGGTGGTGGTTTGGCCTAACCACCGCGGGGATCCTCGCAGTGATTTACCTCTACACCCGCAAGAGCGGCATGGGGACGGTGATTTGGACGGATACCCTACAAACGGCCTGCATGCTGTTGGCGGTGGTGTTGACCATCGGCGGAATCCTCAGTGCAGGCGGGCAAAGTTGGGCAGCATTGCCTGAAGTGGTGGCTTCGACCGAGTTGACCCAAATCTGGGTCACCGACGATTGGCGCCTCAACAACCATTGGGTCAAACACATCCTCGCTGGGATGTTTGTCACCATCGCCATGACTGGGCTCGACCAAGACATGATGCAAAAGAACTTGGCGTGCCGCAACTTGAAAGAAGCGCAAAAGAACATGGCCACGTTCACCGTCATCTTGGTCGGGGCCAACGTGCTCTTTTTGACCATGGGGGCCCTGTTGTGGATGCACGCCGAGTCCATTGGGATGACGCTCCCAGAGGCGACCGACCGATTATACCCGATGGTGGCGATGGGCGGAAGCCTTGGGCCCGTGCTCGGTGTGGCGTTTGTGGTGGGGTTGTTGGCCTCTGCGTTCAGCTCGGCGGATTCTGCCCTGACCGCTTTGACCACCTCCACGTGTGTGGACATCCTTGACACCCCCAGCATGAGTCCTGAGCGCGCCAGATGGCTCAGGCAGCGCGTGCACTTCGGCATGGCCGTGTTGCTTTGGTTGGTCATCATGGCCTTCCGCGCGGTCAATGACACTTCTGTGGTGGCAGCCCTGTTCACCGTTGCGAATTACACCTACGGACCGCTCTTGGGGCTGTTTGGCGTGGGAATCTTCACGAGGTGGAGCCCGCGCGCAGCCCTGATTCCGTTCGTGTGCATCGGGGGGCCGGTGCTGGGGTATCTGTTGGAGCAAACGGTCTTGGCGGTTTGGGGCTTCAGCTTTGGCTTTGCATTGCTTCCGGTCAACGGGTTGATCACAGCCGCAGGTTTGGGCTTGATTTCCTTGAAGAAGCCCGCTTGATTGTCCTTGCCACTGCCTAATTTTGCGGCTCTGAAACCTGGACATGGAACAACAAACTTCTGCCCTCCTCCAACGCCTCAGCGAATCTGCAACCATCGCAATGGCGAGGAAAGCGCGCGAATTGAAAGACCAAGGCGTAGATGTGATTTCGCTCTCGTTGGGCGAACCTGACTTCGACACCCCTTCGGAGATGAAGCAAGCGGGCATCGATGCGATCGAAGCCAACGAAACGCATTACACGCCGGTGCCCGGAACCCCTCGCGTGCGGAAGGCCATCGTCGACAAGTTCAAGCGAGACAACGGCTTGGAGTACACCATGGACCAAGTGGTGGTCAGCACGGGAGCCAAGCAAAGCCTGGCCAACGTGGTGTTGTCGCTCGTCGATCCAGGAGACGAGGTCATCCTTCCTGCTCCATACTGGGTCAGCTACGAGGAAATTGTCAAGGTCGCTGGTGGCGTGCCTGTTGTGCTGCCAACCAGCATTGACAACGACTACAAAATCCAACCTCGAGAACTTGAGGCGGCCATCACGCCCAAGACGCGTATCGTGATGTACTCCTCCCCTTGCAATCCTTCGGGCTCGGTGTACACCGAAGCGGAGACGGCCGCCTTAGCTGACGTCCTTCGTCAACATGACCGCATCATCACGGTGAGCGACGAGATCTACGAACTCATCAATTTCACGGACAAACACGCGTCCATGGCCGCACAACCAGGCATGTGGGAGCGCACTGTCACGGTCAATGGCATTTCCAAAGGGTTTGCGATGACCGGTTGGCGCTTAGGCTACATCGGCGCGCCCACCTGGATTGCAGCAGCATGCACCAAAATCCAAGGACAATTCACCTCTGCGCCCTCGAGCATCACCCAAGCCGCAGCGGCTGCTGCGCTTGAAGCGCAACCCACCCTGGTTTCCGACATGGTGGACGCATTCCGCAGACGCCGGGCACTGATGGTGGATGGCTTGAGCCAAGTACCAGGATTCAAGGTGAATCAGCCTATGGGCGCCTTTTACGTGTTCCCAGACGTGTCGGCGTTGTTTGGTAAGTCCTTCAACGGAAAAACGTTGAACGATGCCAACGATGTGGCCTTCTACCTTTTGGAGGAAGCCAAAGTGGCGTCCGTCAGCGGCGCAGCCTTTGGCACGCCGGAATGCATTCGACTTTCCTACGCAGCGGCCGATGACGTGTTGCAAGAAGCGGTGCGTCGCATTGACGCCGCCTGCAGGCAACTGACCGCATAAGGGCAAGAAGTTCCGACCTTTGACCCCATGGGCACCCGTCCATCTTACTTGGATTTGAAGCAACTTCCTTGGTCGTCACCACGTGTGTGCGTGATTGGAGACGTCATGGTGGACGCCTACATGTGGGGTCACGTTCATCGAATGAGTCCCGAAGCGCCTGTTCCCGTTGTGGAAATCGAACGACGAGAACGACGGGTGGGGGGCGCTGGCAACGTGGTGAAGAATTTGTCGGCGCTCGGCGCTCAGGTGGAGCTCATCGGCGTCGTGGGTGACGACGATGCTGGGTCGCATTTGTCCGAGTTGTTGTCGGGCATGTGCCAAACGCATTTGACCGTAGACCCTGAGCGACCCACCACCGTCAAGACTCGGATCATCAGCAGCGACGAGCACGTCCTGCGTGTGGACGAAGAATCCACGGTGGACGTATCAGCCAAAGTGACAGAACACGCGCTTCGCGCTTTTGAGGTGCTTTTGGCCTCCAATCAACCGCCGAAAGTCGTGGTGATGGAGGATTACGACAAAGGGCTCATGACGCCGGACCTCATTCGTGGCGTGCTGAAGCGATGCGAAGAAGCAAGCATCCCTGTGGCTGTGGACCCCAAGTTGCGACGTTTCGCAGACTACAAAAACGTCACCTTCTTCAAGCCAAATTTGAAAGAACTCAACGAGGGGTTGCCCTTGGAGGCTCCAGCGGACCCCACAGACCGAGATTCCATGATTCACGCGGTGGACACGCTGATGAACACGCTTGGATGTGCGTGTGCCTTTGTGACGTTGGGCGAACATGGCGCATGGATCCATGCGCCAAGCCGCGGTGTGGAACACGTTCACTTGAACGCATTGAAGCGGAACGTGGTGGACGTGAGTGGCGCTGGAGACACCGTCATCGCCACTGCAGCGTTGATGCTTGCGGCTGGCGAGGACCCAGAATCCATCGCCGCCGTGGCCAACCTCGCGGGCGGATGGGTGTGTGAGAAGGTTGGGGTGGTCCCTATGGTTCGCGGAGAATTGGAACGTGAATTGACCCGGCTCAGCGAGCTGAAACGCACGACGGCATGAGCCTGCAGTCTTTCAGAGAGCGCGTCAACGTGTGGCTGTACGACAGCAAGGAACGCGCGCTCGGTGCCTTTCAGTGGCTGACGTTGTTGGTCAACCTTTCTGCCCTTTCTGTGTTGGCGGTGTACTACGGCTACGACCACGACGCCGAAACGGCCGAACGGTTGTTCGACATGGTCAAGTTCAGCTTTGCCTTTTACGTCCTGCACTATGGCGTGCGGGTGCTCTACCACTTCCACCCCAAGACGTTTTTTCGCGAAACGTGGGCAGAAGGGTTGGTGATGTTGTTGCTGTTGGTGGAGGGTGCTGGGGACGTGCTGCTTGGCTCGCCTCCACTGGGCCAAGGACTGGCCACCCTCATGCCGAGCATCGGGGACTTCAGCACTTTTTTGGTTCAGGGATATTTGTTTGTCGCCGTCCTGATGGAATGGATGCGGCCTGGATCACGGTTGCCTCGCGTCCACTTGCATCCTGCAGTCATCTTCATCCTGAGTTTTGTCCTGCTCATCGTGGTGGGCACCTGGTTGTTGAGCATGCCTGAAATGACGACCATCTCTGGAGGCATGCCCCTGGTCGACGCGTTCTTCACGGCCACGAGCGCCACATGTGTCACTGGGCTGATGAGCGTAGACACCATGACCTACTTCACAGCCAAAGGACATTGGGTGCTCTTGTTCCTGATTCAACTTGGCGGATTGAACTTCATCGCCTTTGGCAGCTTTTTGGCTCTGGCGTCCAAATTTGGCGTGGCCGTCAAACAGCACGAGGTGATTGAAGACTTCGTGAACAGCGACAGCCTGCTGGGCAGCTCAGGGAGCTTGGGGAAGGTCGTGCTGTGGTGTTTGGGCTTGGAAGCCATTGGCGCTGCGGCCCTGATGGCCCTTTGGTCGCCGGAAGTGCCATTCGCCCACTGGGGGGAGCGCCTCTTCTCTTCTGTGTTTCACAGCGTGTCCGCCTTCAACAACGCGGGCATCACCCTGTTTACCGATGGCCTTGCGCATCCCTGGGTGGTCCAAAATTGGTTGGTGCATTGGGTGATCACCGTGTTGGTGTTCTTGGGTGCCTTGGGCATGGTCGCCATGTTTGACCTGTTCGATGTGAGCAAGCTGCGGGAGCGCATGCAGCAACCTTGGAAAACCATCTCCTTCCCTGCCAAAATAGCCCTCTACTTCTCATTGATTCTGGTGGCCTTCGGCACCCTGACGTTTGCTGCGCTCGAGTGGCATGGCTCGATGGAGGGGATGTCGTGGTTTGGGAAAGTCACCACCTCGGTATTCCAAAGCGTCACCCGCACCAGTGGGTTCAACACCGTGGACATCGGGGCCGTGGGCATGCCCATGCTGTTTCTGTTGCTGGTGCTCATGTTCATTGGCGCGTCTTCAAGCTCGACGGGCGGCGGCATCAAGACGTCCACACTGGCCATCGTGCTGGCGGACGTCTGGCGCACCGTTCGGGGCGGCGACCACGTGCAATTGTTCAAGCGTTCCATCGGGCCTGTCCTTCGGTCCCGCGCCTACAGCGTGCTGCTGTTTTTCCTCGTGGGCAACTTGGTGGGTGTGTTTGTGTTGACCCTCACCGAAGGGGCCTTGTTGAATCGTGGAGAAGCCACGTTTTTTGACCTTGCCTTTGAGCATGTCAGCGCCATGGGCACAGTGGGGTTGAGCACTGGATTGACGCCATTGTTGAGCGGTATGGGCAAGGTGGTTCTTTCCGTGGCCATGTTCGTCGGCCGTGTGGGCACACTCACCGTCGCGTTCGCCGTGGGCGGACGGATCTCTCACTCGCATTTCAAATACCCAGAAGGCCACACCATGGTCGGATGAGGCCGATGGCCGGAATCCCTCAACCATCTTTGGGCCAAATCACAGCCATGGGCACACGCATCACCCCTTACGTCACCCCTGAACAGGAAGCCAAAAAGAACCAAGTGGCCCGCATGTTTGATGGCATTGCGCACCGCTACGACTTCCTAAACCACTTCTTTTCACTGGGCATTGACGTGCTGTGGCGCAAGTCGTGCATTCGCATCCTGCGCAACGAGCAACCAGAAAAGCTTCTTGACGTGGCAACCGGCACGGCGGACTTCGCCATTGAAGCGGTGCGCATGGGGTTGGATGTGCACGTCACAGGCGTGGACATCAGTGCTGGCATGCTCGACGTGGGGCGAGAGAAAATCGCCGTGCGTGGTTGGAACGACCGCATTGAGCTCATCCAGGGCGATTCAGTCGCCCTGCCGTTTGACGACGGATCGTTCGACGGGTTCACGGTGGCGTTTGGCGTTCGCAACTTCGAAGATTTGCAAGGCGGTCTCCAAGACATGCTTCGGGTGTTGAAACCAGGTGCCATGGGTCTCGTGCTCGAATTCAGCAAACCCAAACACTTCCCCATCAAGCAGGTGTTTGGGCTGTATTTCAAGCACATCATGCCCACCGTCGGCAAATGGGTGAGCAAAGACCCTGCGGCGTACACCTACCTCCCCGAGAGTGTGCAAGCCTTCCCTGAGGGTGAGGCCTTTTTGGATGAAATGGGCAAAGCAGGATACGTCGATGTGAAAGCCAAAAGCTTGACAGGCGGCATTGCCACCATCTACACTGGACGCAAGCCGCAAGCATGATCTTGCGTGTGTTTCCGGGCAAGCTGACGGGTGACACCGTTTGGGCACCTCCAAGCAAGAGCGTGATGCAACGGATGGTGGCCGTGGCCATGATGGCCGACGGACGCACCATAATCCGACGGCCCTCGGAATGCGACGATTGCACGAACGCTTTGATGATGGCCGCCCAACTTGGGGCCGACATCGAATTGGGCGACGACGCGGTGGCCATCCACGGGGCCTTCCCTTTGGCGCCACGCACCGACACGTTGACCCCGGGCGAGTCCGGATTGGGGTTGCGCATGTTTGGCGTCCTGTCTTCTCTCCATGACGCTCCCCTGGCCTTCGAACGCGAAGGAACCTTGCTCCAACGAGACATGTCTGGACTGGCGGACGCATTGAACGCATTCGGCGTTACCGTGCACGGAACAGCACCTGGTGAAGCGCTTCGCATTGAGGGTCCGCTGCAAGGGGCGAAAGTGTCGCTTGACAGCGGTGGCAGCAGCCAAGTGTTGACAGGCCTGTTGTGCGCCTTGGCCCACGCCGAATCGAATTCCGAACTCCACATCGAAAACGTGGTGAGTCGCCCCTACCTCCACATGACGCTCGAAGTCCTCGAAGACATGGGCATTGTGATGGAGGTACTGGAGGATGAAGGCCGCAGCCTGCGCGTTCGCATTCCAGGCAAACAACGAGCCACAGCCATCGACTCTGCCGTGGACGGAGATTGGTCTGCCGCCGCGTTTTTGATGGCCTTGGGATTGCTCTGTGCACCCCATCACTTGAATGTGGAAGGCCTCGACAACGCCTACACCCAGGCTGACGAATCCATCAAGGGCGTGTTGCTGTTTGGAGGTTGTCGGCTTGCAGGCACCGATGAAGGCGTCCAAGTGATGGCCGGTCAACCCAAAGCTTTCCAAGCCGATTTGACCGATTGTCCAGACCTGTTTCCACCGCTTGCCGCGCTGGCTGCGTTTGCCCAAAAACCCAGCACTCTCAAGGGCTTGCACCGCCTGGCCAACAAGGAATCTGACCGAGGTGTCGCGATCCAACAAGAATGGGCCAAGGTGGGCATCAAAGTCGAGCTCGATGAAGCAAAGGACAGCATGACCATCTTCCCGGGCGATGTCAAACGCGGCCGGATATCGTCGCACGGCGACCACCGCATGGCCATGGCGGCGGCGTTATTTGGAGCGGCGGGGACGCCTGTCGAGATTGAAGGTGCCGAAGCTGTGGCCAAAAGCTACCCCGCGTTCTTCGACGACCTGGAAGCCCTCGGGGTGAAGATTCAGGTGGTCGCCGGCTGACGCCCCTCCTGATTTGTCAAGGCCACGGATGCCGCGGCGGTGGCTCCCATCCCTCCCATCAAGGGTCCGACCGTCCAAGCCAACACGGGGATGGACATCCAGAGCGAAAACGGCACGCCGCAAGCGAGCGCCACGTCCATGCGTCGAAGCGACGATCTCCAACCAGAAAGCGCCCCCTTTCCCTGTCGCTCCCAGACGTAATCCATGACCGAGGCCCCGTATGCCCAAGCGCCCACCAACCACGCCAACGTCAAGGTGAAGGGACTCAGCACAGGCACCAAAAGCCCCAACAACCAAAGCAAGGCCACTGTCGTCCATTCAAACAACGCCAACAACACTGCCGAGCGCATGCCTCGGAGGGTGTCGCGAATCCATCGGCGCAGCGAGAACGGCACGGTGTGTCCATAAATTTGGTCTTCCACCGCTTCGCTCACCGCGGCAAACAAGGGGCCCATGACCACGAGCACAATGTATTTGGTCAGTTTCAATTTGACCGCCAACAACACAAGCCAAACCACCCAATCCAACGCCGCATGCGCCCACGCGACCTCGTGCTCTGGTGCGACCCAAGCAAGCGCCACGTCCGCAACCGATTCAGCGAGGGCCGTGATGCCCCACCACCCCAGGGCCGACAGGGCCAAAGTCAACGCAGCCGCGGGCAAAAACCACCACTTCAGAGGCCCACGCAACAGGGACCATGCCTTTCGATGCCATTGTCTTGCCAAGCTGAAGGTTCTCATGGTGCGAATGTGAGAAAGTGTGCGGCACCTCGCCCCATGCACCCACGAAAAGATGTGAACTTTCCTTCATGCGGATTCATCTCATCGCCATTGGCGGAAGCGCCATGCACAATTTTGCCCTTGCCTTGTCAGACGCCGGCCACAACGTGACGGGTAGCGACGACCAGATCTTTGAGCCCAGCCGCGGCCGCCTTGAACATGCAGGGTTGTTGCCCACGCAAGACGGGTGGCACGTGGACCGCATCACCGACGACATCGACGTGGTCATCCTCGGCATGCACGCCAGGACCGACAACCCAGAATTGCAACGGGCCCAAGAACTTGGGTTGACCATCCAGAGTTACCCCGAATTTTTGCGGTTTGCCACCGCCAACAAAAAGCGAATGGTGGTGGCGGGCAGCCACGGGAAAACCACCGTAACGTCCATGATCCTGCACGCCATGCGCAAAGAAGGTCGCCCCACCGATTTGATGGTGGGCGCGCAATTGGAGGGGTTTGACCGCATGGTGGACCTCCAAGAAAACCACGAATGGGCCGTCATTGAAGGCGACGAGTATTTGAGCAGCCCCATCGACATGAGGCCCAAATTCCTGTGGTACGGCCCCCACGTCACCGTGATCACGGGCATTGCTTGGGACCACGTCAATGTGTTCCCCACAGAGGAGAATTACATCGAACAATTTCGTCTGTACCTCAACACCGTTGAGCCCCGTGGGACCGTGGTCCATTGCACCGAGGACGCCCTGCTGAATCGCATGGTCGACAAGATGAAAATGGAAAGATCTGACCTTCAATGGATCGGATACGAGACGCCGTCCCATACGCCCACTGCTCAGGGCAGTCGGGTCACTTTTGACGATGGGGCGTCCCTCGACATGGCCTTGCTCGGAGCCCACAACATGCAAAATCTGGTCGCCGCCAGACGTTGCTGCGAGGCCATGGGCATGAGTGTCGCGGATTTTGACCAGCACATGGTCGATTTCACCGGTGCAGCAAGAAGGCTTGAGGTCATGCACGAAGACCTGGATTCGGCCTTCGTGGCCTTTCGCGACTTTGCCCATGCCCCGTCCAAACTCCGCGCCACGCAAGCTTCTGTCGTCGGTCAGTTCCCAGACCGGAGCGTCACAGCCGTGTTTGAATTGCACACCTTCAGCAGCTTGAATCGCGCGTTCATTCCCCAGTACAGGGATGCCATGAATGAAGTGGACCACGCCGTGGTGTACTTCGACCCAGAAGTCGTGAAGCACAAGCGGTTGCCTGAACTGGACGTCGCGTTCGTTCGCGAAGCCTTCGGTCGCGACACCCTTGAAGTGATCACAGACAAAGCCACATTGGCCGGGCGTCTCGAGGCGGTGCCTTCTCACGACCACGTGCTGTTGATGATGAGCAGTGGACGCTTTGGCGGGGTCGAATTCAGCCCAGCCCCACGTCCAGTGACATCATGACGATGAAACCACCGATGAAACCGAGGGTGGCCACGTCGGTGTATTTGTCTCGCTGCGTTTCAGGAATGACCTCCTCCACCACCACGTAAAGCATGGCTCCTGCTGCGAATGCCAGCGCGTAGGGAAGTATTGGGCGCATGGCCATGACGGCAAAGGCCCCAACAACTCCGGCAACGGGTTCCACCACAGCCGACAGTTGACCATACCACCAGGCTTTGGTTCGAGAAACCCCTTCGCGACGCAGCGGCATGCTGACCGACAACCCCTCCGGAAAATTCTGAATGCCAATGCCGATGGCGAGGGCCACCGCCCCCGCCGTGGTGGCCCCATCCAAACCAAGCGCAGCGCCGCCAAACAACACCCCCACAGCCAGACCCTCAGGGATGTTGTGCAACGTGATGGCTAACACAAGCAAGGTGGTCCGGTGCCAATCGGTTTTGGGCCCTTCCGCTTCTTCTTTTTTGAAATTGATGTGCAGGTGCGGCGTCAGTTTGTCAAGGCCGTAGATGAACAAGGCGCCGAGCCCAAACCCAATGGCGGGCGGCCCCACTTTGGCAAACCCTTCTCCCCCAACCATGTCGATGGCAGGCGCCAACAACGACCAAAAACTCGCTGCGACCATCACCCCTCCCGTGAAGCCCAACATCCCGTCAAACAACCGGCGATTCATCGTCTTGAAAGGAAACACCAAGGCTGCACCGGCGGCGGTCATCCCCCACGTGAACAGCGTGGCGATCAAAGCCGCCATCACAGGGCCAAGCCCTTCAAACCATGCAATCAATTCAGCCATGTTCTTGGGATTCCGTTGGGGCCAATGGACGCACCCACAACTGCTCCAACCACGCCGAAGGCAAAGTGCTGATGTCCTCGTCTGTCAGCACACTGCCCAATCCAATGCCTCGTTTTTTGAGCGCCAACAGGGTGTCATCATCCCCACCACGTACCCCGGTGACGGCGCAGGTTCGTGCGGGTTCAAGCTGAGCCAAAAGCACGGCATCGTGCTGAGGATGAAAGGTGCCATCGTGTTTGGGAATGGGGTCGCCGTGGGGATCCACAGTGGGGTGGCCCAAAAACGCATCCAAACGCTCCACCAATTCCACGCTGTCCACATGTTCCAGCTGCTCGGCAATGTCGTGAACCTCGTCCCAATCAAACCCAAGTCGGTCCACGAGAAAAGTCTCCCACAAGCGGTGTTTGCGAACCAGTGACAAGGCGAGCGTTTTTCCAGCATGGGTCAAACGAGCGCCGTGATAAGGTCGATGTTCTGCCCAACCCAGCTCTGTCAAGACTTGCACCATGGCGGTCACGCTCGGTGGTTTGACGCCGAGATGGGCTGCCATTTGGCTTGTGGAAACCCAATCTGATTTACCATCACTGCTTCCACCAAGGGCATAAAGCGCCTTCAAATGATCCTCGCGTTGGGTGCTTCTTGACATGTCCCAAAGGTAGGCCTTCCACACAATGTTTAGGCGCGCCTAACATTTTCAATGTCCTTTTCAAGATGGTTCGTCGCGTCATTTGACCGACCTTCCGGACATGAAGCGGTTGTTTGTCCTTCGCCACGGAAAAGCAGAGCCCGGGAGCGGCATGCCCGACGCGGCACGCGCGCTGACCAACCGAGGAGAAGACGACGCCCGCAAACTTGGGAACTGGACCAAAGAAACCAGGGACGCTGGTACCCCTTTGTGGGTCAGCCCGGCCACACGAACCCATCAGACCGCCAAGAAACTCTGCGAATCCTGGGGTGAAACCGAAGATGCATTGCACCTCCAACCCGACGCCTACCTGGCTTCTGACAGGGCGTGGTTGACTTGGATCGGCCAATGGCCCAACGAAGCCGCCAGTGGATGGATCGTGGGGCACAATCCAGGTGTGAGCGATTTGGTCGAGCGCCTCACAGATCAACCCATTTGGCTGCCCACCTGCGGACTTGCCGAGGTTGAATTGCACATCGAATCTTGGGCCGAAATCTTTGCAGGTACCGGACGCCTTCGCGGGCTGATCACCCCCAAATCGATGTTGCTCTCATGAATAAGGGACGTTGGCAATGGTGGATTGCAGGGGCACTCTTGGTGGCGTTTGTCTGGCGATTTCAATCGCTGACGTTGTATTTCCTCGCAGCGGTGGCCTTGAGTTTCATTGGGAAGCCCGTGGTCTCATGGGTGGCCCAGAAACGAATTGCAAAGCGACCCTTGGGGCACAACCTCGGCGCGGCTGCCGCCTTGATGCTGATGGCCTCAATCTCCACTGGCGTTGTGATGTTGTTTGCCCCGTTGGTTCAAGAACAAATCGCAGCCCTTTCTCGACTTGATGCCGCCCAATTGACGCAACATTGGAACCAAGCCCTCGCCCTGGTGGATGAATGGACCGCAGGTGTGGACTTGAGTGGAGAAGGCATGGCGAACAGCGCGTATCTGGCCGAGCAGGCGCTGGAACTCATTCGCCTTGACGACGCAGGATCCGTCTTCTCCGGCATCTTGTCTTCCATCGGCAACGTGTTTGTCACCACGTTTTCGGTGGTGTTCATGGCGTTTTTCCTGATGCGGGAACCCACCCTGTTCACAGATTTGGTGTTGGGGCTGACGCCAGAAACCAATCGACCTGCCATGACGCGGATTTTCGAGAAGTCCGGTCGCTTGCTGACCCGCTACTTCGGAGGATTGGTGATTCAAGTCAGCATCGTGACTGGCGTGGTGGGCCTGGGATTGACCTTGCTCGGCATCCCGCACGGATGGCTGCTCGGATTGTTGGCGGGGTTGTTCAACTTGATTCCGTACATGGGCCCCATCTTGGGCCTGGGCACAGGGGTCCTCGTCATGATTTCAAGCGGCGTGCCCTGGCATGACTTTGGGTGGGCGCTTGCCGTGTACTTGGCTGCCCAAGGGGTCGACAACGTCTTCACCCAACCTGTGATTTTTGCCAAACGCGTGTTCGCCCATCCCTTGGAAATCTTCGTGGTCATCTCTGTGGCAGGTTCCGTGGCAGGCGCAGGCGGCATGGTCTTGGCCATCCCCACGTACACGCTGTTTCGCATCGTGGCCAAAGAGTTTTTGCAGGAGTTCCAATGGGCTCAAGCATTGACCCAAAGCATGGACGCCCGTGAGCACGAGGAATCCTGAGTCGTTGTGAATGCGGCGTGAACAACTCCAGCGATGAAGCCTGGGTCATGCTCTTCACATAAGGTCCTCATGGCCTACCTTTGAATCCCGTAACTACGGGACATGCCTCTTTCACCTTCTTCCTCTGCCAACGACGGCCTAACAAGCGGCCGCAACAGCCGCTACATTTTTGTCACGGGCGGGGTGAGCAGCAGCCTCGGCAAAGGCATCGTCAGCGCCTCCTTGGCCAAACTCCTGCAGGCTCGTGGTTACCGCGTGACCATCCAAAAGCTCGATCCGTACATCAACGTCGACCCAGGGACCCTGAATCCCTATGAACACGGAGAATGTTACGTGACGGTGGATGGGGCTGAGACGGATTTGGACTTGGGGCACTACGAACGCTTTTTGAACGTCCAAACCACGCAAGCCAACAACATCACCACCGGACGCATTTACCAGAGTGTCATCGACAAAGAGCGCCGTGGCGAATACTTGGGCAAAACCGTTCAAATCATACCGCACATCACGGATGAAATCAAGCGCTGTGTCCAAATCCTCGGCTCCAAAGACGACTACGACTTTGTCATCACAGAGATCGGAGGCACGGTGGGCGACATTGAATCGCTTCCCTACATCGAGGCTGTAAGGCAAATGAAGTGGGAATCCCCCGAAGACACGTTGGTGGTGCACCTCACCCTGGTCCCCTACTTGTCCGCTGCGGGAGAATTGAAAACCAAACCCACTCAGCACTCGGTCAAGCAGCTCTTGGAGTTTGGCGTGCAACCAGATGTGTTGGTGTGTCGTACCGAGCACCCACTGCCAAGCAACGTCCGCACCAAATTGGCGCGTTTCTGCAACGTGGCGCTCGACGCTGTGATCGAGAGCATCGACGCCGACACCATCTACGACGTCCCGCTTTTGATGCAGGACGAGCGCTTTGACGAAGTGGTGCTTAAAAAACTCGGCATGGACGGCGGAGACACCGAAGCCAACCTCGACGCCTGGAAAGATTTCTTGCGACGTTACAAGAACCCGCAAGGCCACGTTCGCATTGGGCTTGTAGGCAAATACGTCGAACTGAAAGACAGCTACAAAAGCATCGCTGAAGCCTTGGACCATGCCGGCGCCTTGTTGGAAACTGAAGTCGTGGTGGATTGGATCCACAGCGAACAACTCACCCCTGACAATGCCAAGTCACGCTTGGATGGATTGCACGGCATCCTTGTCGCCCCGGGCTTTGGGTCACGTGGCATCGATGGCAAACTGTTGGCCATCCAATCTGCGCGAGAAAACGGCATCCCCTTCTTTGGGATTTGCCTGGGCATGCAATGCGCCGTGGTCGAATTCGCGCGCAATGTGTTGGGCCTTGAAGGCGCGCACTCCACGGAAATCAAGGAATACACTCCCCATCCCGTCATCGACTTGATGGGAGAACAAAAGAGCATCACCAACATGGGGGGCACCATGCGTCTCGGTGAATATCCTTGCGCACTCAAGGCCGATTCCCAAGCGGAACACGCGTATGCCAACGTTTCTGAAGTCAATGAACGTCACCGCCACCGCTACGAATTCAACAACGCGTACCTGGAGCAATTCGAAGCATCAGGCATGATTGCCACTGGCACCAATCCAGACACCAACCTGGTTGAAATCGTGGAAATCCCCAGCCATCCTTATTTCGTGGCGTCCCAATTCCACCCTGAATACGCGTCAACCGTGCTCGCGCCGCACCCCTTGTTCGTCTCGTTCGTGAAAGCTGCTGTGCAACACGAGAACGCGCCAACTGGCGTCAGCAAAGCCACCACGGACGCGTCAAATGCGGGCTGACCGGAGCATTTGGATGTGTGGGATGCCGTCCTCGAGGTAGGGCTCGCCAACAGGCGCAAATCCCAATTCACCGTACCATGCTTCCAGATAACACTGGGCTGAAATCCGGATGTCTTGCCCGGGCCAAGTGCAGTCACAGACTTCAATGCTCCGTTCCATGAGCTCTTTTCCGAGCCCCTCACTCCTGCGATCCCGGCGCGTCGCCACCCTTCCAATGCTTGGTTCAGCATAACTCACGCCGGGCCCAAGCACCCGGGCACAAGCCAACATCGCCGTGCCTTTGGCCACGTCCTCTCCTTCTTTCCAAACGTGCCACGCCCTGAGGTCCTTGCCATCTAGGTCACTGTAAGGACAATCCTGCTCCACCACAAACACGTCCACCCTCAACCGAACGAGGCCGTGCCACTCATTTCTGGTGATGTCATTCCAAGGTTTCGCTTTCCACATCTTGCAAGGAATGCTTCAAAATTAGGCACAAAAAAAGGGGGCCGAAGCCCCCTTTCAAATTCAGTTTCTGTGCTTCGATTAAAAGCGAGCGCCGAAGCCGATTTCGAATGACAGACCGCTTTGGGTCACTTCATTGATGTCATCGTCAGAACCGTATGTGCTCCAGTTCACGTTTGGCGTGAGGTACCAGTTTTCGCGGACAGGGATGAACTTACCGAGACCCACAGTCAAGCCGAGGGCAGAGTTCTCGTCTTCGCTGTCGAGCGTAGCGTCAAGGGTATTGCTGTACTCGTTGCTCATGCGAACAGAGTTGAGCCCGACACCGATGAAGTAGTTGTCATCAAAGAAGTACGCCGCGCCAAGCTCAAGAGCAGACTCAGTGTAAGTCGTAGTCTCAGTGTACGCAGTGGTCGTGATTTGCGCCTCTTCAATGATCACGATGGAGTCACCCACAATGGTTGGGGTTGGCACCAGAGTGATTTCGTCTGAAGTTCCGCTGAAGACATCTTCCATGCGAGATGTGTTCAAGGACAAAGACACAACGAAGTTGTCAGCTACAGCGTAGCCAATGGTTGGTGACATGTTGACACCATCAGCGAAGATGTTGACAACGTCAGTGGCGTTGGCAGTACCGAGGTACCACGTGCCTTGGGGTTGGTTCTGAGCAAATGCTGAGGAAACCATTGCCATCGAAATGGCTGCGATAAAGAAATTTTTCATTTGAATTGGTTTAAATGAACACCCCAAAGGAAGAACCTTTCATGCCTCGTTCCTAAAAACCCACTTGTTTAATAGGAACACCTCATTGTGAAAAACTGCAAACCACGCGCCTTACCCTCAGCAATGACGGGCATTTCCGCGATCATGACAGTCCCCTTGCACCGGGTCGCCGTACTTTTGAGGCATGGCTGAACGGCGAAACATGCTGTCTGTGGAGGGGCTGACGAAGACCTATGGAGAGCGAACGCTCTTCTCAGATTTGACGTTTGGGCTTCAAGAAGGGGAACGCGTGGCACTGGTCGCGCGCAACGGATCGGGCAAGTCGACGTTGCTCAGGTGCATCTGCGGACAGGAACCTGTCGACAAGGGTCGAGTGGTCTTCTCGAGCGGCGTGAGGCACGGACACCTTCGCCAAGAGCTCGACCTCACCCCTGGCGCGTCCATTTTGGACACCCTATATATAGGGGACAGTCCTGCGGTCGTTGCCATGCGTGAATACGAGCGTGCTTTGGCCATCGGATTGGAAGGCGACGCTCTGCAAACAGCCTACGACGCCATGGATGCCCACGAAGGATGGAATTTCGAAGCTCGGGCGCGTGAAATCCTTGGAAAACTGAACCTCCATGACTTGGAGCGGAAAGTCTCGAGCTTGAGTGGAGGGGAAAAACGGCGGGTTGCTTTAGCTCAGGTGCTGCTCGAAGCGCCCGAATTTCTCATGCTGGACGAACCGACCAACCACCTTGACCTTGACATGATTGCGTGGTTGGAGCAACGTTTGGCCTCCATGGGCACCACCCTGCTGATGGTGACCCACGACCGCTACTTCCTGGAGCACGTGTGCGACCGCATCCTTGAGCTGGAAGACCAAACCCTGCACAGCTACCACGGCAACTTCAGTTACTTCTTGGAAAAGCGAAGCGAGCGCCATGCGAACGCCCAGGCTGTGCAAGAGCGGGCGCAACGTCACATGAAGCGGGAACTCGAATGGGTTCGGGCCACCCCTTCAGCACGCACCACCAAAAGCAAGAGCCGACTCGACCGTTTCCAAGACCTGAAAGCGGAAGCCGCCAAACGCATCCAGGAAGACCCCTTGCATCTTACGGTCATTCCAGAACGGCTCGGCAGCAAGGTTGTCGAGCTGCACAAAGTCAAACGCGCCTACGGCGACCGCGTGCTCATCGAAGGGTTGACCCACCACTTCAAACGAGGCGAGCGCATCGGACTTGTTGGACGCAACGGCACGGGCAAGTCCTCCCTGCTCCACCTCATCCTCGGATCCCAAGATCCCGATGCCGGCAAAGTGGTGGTGGGCGAAACAGTTGTGTTTGGCCATTACGCCCAAGAAGGCGGAACCTTCAATGAAGACTGGAAGGTCATTGACGCCGTGCGTGACATCGCCGATTGGATCCCCTTGAAAGGAGGCGCCAAGCTCACCGCTGCCCAACTGCTCGAGCGCTTCTTGTTTCCTCACGCCATGCATCACCAATTCATCCGGTTGCTGAGCGGAGGCGAACGGAAGCGACTTCATTTGCTACGCATCTTGATGCGGAACCCCAATTTCCTCGTGTTGGATGAGCCCACGAACGATTTGGACATCTTCACGCTCGCTGTGCTTGAAGAGTTCTTGATGGACTTTTCGGGCTGCCTTGTGGTGGTGTCTCACGATCGCTATTTCATGGACAAACTGGTGGATCACGTCTGGGTCCTCGATGAAGACGGCCAAACCACGGTGCGCGACTACCCGGGAAACTACTCCCAGTACCGCGCAATACGTGGCGAAGAAATGCAACGGCGCCAAGCCGCCCAGGCCGCTGCGAAGGAAGATGCGGTCGACTCCAAGTCACTGGAGATCAAGGGCGACTACTCAAAAAGGCTCAGCTACAAGGAGCGCCTCGAATTTGAAACCCTCGACAAATCCCTTCCCAAGCTGGAAGCAGAACGAGACGAATTGCAAACGGCCTTGTTGAACGAGACGGACCACGTCCAAATGCAATCCCTCGGCGAGGCCCTCGGCCGGGTCACCCAGGAGCTCGAGGAAGCAGAGATGCGCTGGCTCGAACTGTCTGAGCGCGCCTGACGCCCCCATGCAACCTTCTGGGCCCTGCCCTGTTCTAACTTTCGTTGTGACAACCCGCAACGACAAACCATTGTCATGAAATCAACCGTGCTGAGCACCTCCCTCGCCCTTTGTCTTGGGGCCTTCTCTTCATTGATCCAAGCCCAAACGTGCAAACTGGAAGCCGTCGTCACCCAGGAAACCAGCCTTTGGGGCAATGAAGTGAGCTTCACCATTTCCGACGACAATGGCGTCCTCGCATCAGGTCAAGGCGCCGCCGACTACACTTCATTTGAAACGACGTTTTGCCTGGACAACGTTTCGGGCTGCTACACCGTGGAAGATGTTGGACAGCAATGGCGATGGATGGAACGGTGCCGTTGCTGAGGTGTTCGTCAACGGCGAGTCTGCAGGAACCATGGCGCTCGAAGAGGGCAACTCAGAAACACGGGTCATTGGCATCGGCATGGAATGTGAAACGCCTGACAACGGGAGTGACAACGACAACACATCCAACGTCAAAGAAATTGCAAAGGCGAGTTTCCAATTGTTCCCCAACCCGGGCCAAGACCAAGTCCGTTTGAAAGGCCAAGGTTTCAACCCAGCCGCGCCATTGAACATCAACGTGTTCAACGCCGACGGCCGTTTGGTGGAGCAACTATCCAATGCCGTGCCGAGCGGTTTGAACGTTTGGACGTTTGACGCATCCGACTGGAACGAGGGACTGTACATCATTCACGTGACCCATGGAGAGGTGACAACACAGCACCACTGGGTGAAGATGCGCTGACGTCGTGACGGATCGAACCACAAAAAAGGGCTGCCTTGGAGGGCAGCCCTTTTTCATTGTCGTGCGCTCGTTTTATTGTTGGTCGAAGTCGAGCACCACAGGCCCCTCTCCTTCCACATGCGCTTGACATGCGAGCACATAACCACGCTCCACTTCTCCAGGCTCCAGCGCATAGTTGACATTCATGGAAGCTTTTCCTTCCACCAATTTGGCACGGCACGTGCAACAGACGCCTCCCAAACAGCTGTAGGGCGCGTCGAGTCCTGCGTCAAGGGCTGCGTCAAGCATGTTTTTGTCTTTGGCCAATTCCACAGAGGTGGTCACACCGTCCAACACCACCTGCATGGCAACGGCATCTGAAGACGCGCTTGCATCCACTGCAGCCATGGGCTTGGCTTGGGTCGCACCCGCTGTGGTGAACAGCTCGAAGCGCACGTCGCCTTCTGCAACGCCAGCCTCCATGAGGGCGTATTTGCACTCCTTGATCATGCCTTCAGGGCCACACAAGTACGCGGCATCGATTGCACGCCCCTGACAGAACGTCGATAGTAAGCCTGCACAACGCGTTTTGTCGAGGCGACCTGAGAGCAATTCTGCATCCACTGGTTCGCGCGTCAACAAGTGGAACAAACGCAACCGCTCCAAGAACCGATCTTTCAAATCCTGCAACTCCTCCCGGAACATGGTGCTGGCCGCTGTTTTGTTGCTGTAAAACAGCGTGTAGGTGGCCGATTCGTCTGTTGAAAGCAACTCCTTGACCTGACTCAAAATGGGCGTGATTCCCGATCCAGCCGCAATGCCTACGTGGTGAAGGCCTCGACCTTCTTTCAGCACAAATCGCCCCTGCGGATCCATGACTTCCATGGACGAACCCGCTTGGAGTTCGTCGTTGGCGAAGGTGGAGAACTTGCCTCCGGGCACTTTTTTGATGCCCACCTTCCACGCGCCGTCAGAAGGGGCTGAACACAAAGAGTAGCTTCGTCGAACCTCTTCTCCGCCAAGGATCGTTTTCAAGGTCAAATACTGACCGGCCTGAAAGGCGAATGCGTCTTTGAGCGCGTCAGGAACGTCGAACGAAACAACGACTGAATCGGCGGTTTCCCGAGCGACCTCTTGGACCCGCAGAGCGTGAAATGTTGCCATGAATGCGAAAGTAGTCCACACCGCGGTTTGGGCACATTGTGGCTGCCTTCAAACGCAGGAGGACGGCATCTTGCTAATTTTGAGGAAAATCGCGCGCATGAGTCCTGTAGAAATGAACCTGGAAGCACGCTTTGACGCCTACGTGGCGGAGGAGAAGAAGATTGAGCCCAAAGACTGGATGCCTGAGGCGTATCGCAAGACGTTGATTCGCCAGATCAGCCAACACGCCCACAGCGAAATTGTCGGCATGCTTCCTGAAGGCAACTGGATTTCACGCGCGCCATCCTTGAAGCGAAAGGCCATTTTGTTGGCCAAGGTTCAGGACGAGGCGGGACACGGCCTTTACCTCTACTCCGCAGCTGAAACCTTGGGCGTGACACGAGATCAGATGCTCGACGACCTTCACACCGGAAAAGCGAAATACAGCTCCATCTTCAATTACCCCACCCTCACTTGGGCGGACATGGGCGCCGTTGGTTGGCTCGTGGATGGAGCGGCCATCATGAACCAGGTGCCTTTGTGCAAATGCAGCTACGGTCCATACGCCCGTGCCATGGTCCGGGTGTGCAAAGAAGAGAGCTTTCACCAGCGCCAAGGGTTTCAGGTCATGCTGAACTTGGCCCAAGGAACCGAAGCCCAAAAAGCCATGGCCCAAGACGCCCTGAACCGTTGGTGGTGGCCGTCTTTGATGATGTTTGGGCCGAGTGATGGGGACTCTCCACATTCTGCCCAAAGCATGAAGTGGAACATCAAACGCTTTTCCAACGACGAATTGCGACAACGTTTTGTCGACATGACCGTGCCCCAGGCTGAACTGTTGGGCTTGACCCTTCCCGATCCCGACCTCATGTGGAACGAAGAACGCGGCCACTACGATTTTGGCGCCATCAACTGGGACGAATTTTACAACGTCATTCAAGGGAACGGCCCATGCAACAAAGAGCGGCTTGACGCCCGTGTCAAGGCCCACGAAGGGGGCGCTTGGGTTCGTGATGCGGCCAAGGCGTATGCAGCCAAGCAAGCGGCCAAAACCAACCCTTCGACCCACGCGGCATGAGCTCCACCCAACACGAATGGCCCCTTTGGGAAGTGTTCATCCGAAGCCGACAAGGCCTCGGTCACAAACACGCAGGTTCGCTGCACGCGGCCGATGCCGAAATGGCCATTCAACATGCCCGTGACGTCTACACGCGTCGGCAAGAAGGTGTGAGCATTTGGGTGGTCCCCGCTGAAGCCATCACCGCCTCCAGCCCTGACGACAAAGACGCCATGTTTGACCCCGCCAACGACAAAGTTTACAGGCACCCCACCTTTTACAAATTGCCCGACGAGGTGAACAACATGTGACATGACCGAGGCTCAGCACATCCAGGCGATTTTGCGTCTCGGGGACGACGCCCTCGTCCTGGGGCAACGGCTTTCAGCGTGGTGTGGCCACGGCCCGATTTTGGAAGAAGACATCGCCCTGTCCAACATGGCGCTCGACCTCATTGGCCAGGCTCGGAACTTCTACACACTCGCGGGCGCTCGAGAAAACGCCGGCCGCGATGAAGACAAGCTGGCCTTTTTCCGCACCGACCGCGAATTTCAAAATCACCTGCTGCTAGAATTGCCCAACGGACATTTTGGGGACACCATCGTCCGACACATGTTGTTCAGCGCCTTCGCTCTGGAGCGTTACGCCTTCCTGTCACGACAATTGTTCGACGCGGAAGTGGCCGGGATTGCCGCCAAAGCAGTAAAGGAACTTCAATACCATTGGGAGCACGCCGCAAAATGGGTGATCCGTCTCGGCGATGGCACCGAGGAAAGCCACGAGAAAGTCCAAACCAGCGTGAACGACCTGTGGGCCTACGCCGGTGAATTGTTTGATGCCGACGACGTCGACGTGGCTGGAAAAGAAGTTGGACTTCTGCCGGACTTGAACGTCCTCGCAGGGGCCTGGCGTGCCCGTGTCGACGCGTGTTTGGCGCAGGCCACGTTGACTGCGCCTGAATCGTCGTGGTCGCACAAAGGCGGAAAGCAAGGCATCCACACCGAGCACTTGAGCTACATGCTGGCGGAAATGCAAGTCCTGCCTCGAACCTACCCTGACGCAACTTGGTGACTCCTGAGCAGCGCATCGAAAAGGCGTGGATGAAAGTCCGGACGGTTCACGACCCTGAACTTCCGTACCTGACGGTCGAAGAAATGGGCATGGTGCGTGGCGTTCGCATCGAAGACGGTTGCCTAGTTGTCTCCATCACCCCCACCTATTCCGGGTGTCCCGCGACCGACGTGATTGCAGAAGATGTCATCAAAGCGATTTCGGAAATCGACCCCTCCGCACGGGTCGAGGTCGTGCTGAGTCCACCTTGGACAACCGACTGGCTGCTGCCTTCCGCCCACGAAAAAATGAGACAGAACGGCATCGCTCCTCCCGCAGGCAGCAGTGCTGACCGGGCCTTCTTGACCGGAGAAGGCAAAGTCATCGCATGTCCAAACTGCAAGTCGAAGCACACACGGATGGTATCTGCATTTGGAAGCACGGCCTGCAAGGCGCACTACACGTGCAACGATTGCTTGGAACCCTTCGAGCACTTCAAGTGCATCTGAACTTACCTTGATGCCATGAGCAAAGAGATGCACCCCATTGTGGCCCAAATGATGGAAGCCGACGCCATGAGCCAATGGCTGGGCATTGAAGTCCTGGAGAGTGCCCCGGGCGTTTGTCGATGCCGATTGGGCGTTCGCGATGACATGGTCAACGGGTTTGGCATTGCGCACGGCGCGATCACCTATGCCCTGGCCGACAGCACGCTCGCCTTTGCCGTCAATGCGCAAGGCAGGCATGCCGTGAGCGTGACCAGCACGATCCAGCACCTCGCCCCCGTCATGCTTGGAGATGTCATCGAGTCGCAGGCCATCATGCGGTCTGCAGGCCAGCGCGTTGTGCACGTGGACGTCGAGGTCACCAATCAGCGCGGCGAACGGGTGGCGTGGCTGACGGCCACAGGCTACAAACGCTCCACTTCTTGGACCTGATTCAAGTTGAACCAAGTTCAGGACGCATCCCCACCCAGGGCCAAGAATTGCTTCTCGAACAAATCGTGGTAGATGTTGCCTTGTGCGACAAGTTCGTCGTGGGTGCCCTGCTCTGCGAGCACACCTTGGTGCAGCACCACAATGCGGTCTGCGTCGCGCACGGTGTTCAGGCGATGCGCCACAAGGAGTGACGTTCGTCCATCCGTCAGGATTTCAGTCGCGCGCTGAATCCATTGCTCACTTTCACTGTCAATGCTGGATGTCGCCTCATCCAAAATCAAAATGTGCGGATTGCTGAGATAGGCCCGCACGAAGGCAATGAGTTGTCGCTGCCCCACACTCAAGGTGGCGCCTCGTTCACGCACATCGTGTTCCAAGCCATTTGGAAGACGTTCAACGAACCGCTCCGCCCCCACCATGCGGATGGCTTCCCAAATCGCGTCGTCCGTGATGTTGTCGTCATGCAACGTGACATTTTCCCGGAGCGATCCACTGAACAAAAACACATCTTGAAGAACCACTCCGATTTGGGACCTCAGTTCGTCCACTGGAATGTTTCGGATGTCGACCCCATCGATGGTGATCCGTCCCTTTTGGAATTCGTAGAACCGAGAAATCAAATTCACGATGGAACTTTTCCCCGCTCCCGTTGCGCCGACAAAGGCCACACGCTCCCCTCGCTTGACCACGAAACTGACCCCTCGCAACACCCAATCTGGAGTCCCATCCTCTTTGTCGACATAGGCAAACCACACGTCTTCGAACGCGATTTCTCCCTTCCAGCTCGGAGATTCAGGTCGATCTGGCTCAGGAATGCTGTCGTCGCGATCGAGCAACTTGAACACCCTGTCCGCATTGACGATGCCCATTTGCAGCACGTTGAATCGGTCCGCCAATTGACGAATCGGACGGTACAGCATGAACACGTAGAGGATGAATTGCAGCACAACTCCGAGCGTCAATCCGCCTTGCACCACGTGACCGATGCCCAACCAAAGCAACAACCCAACGCTGGTTGCGCTCAACATTTCCACCACGGGAAAAAACACGCTGAAAGCCCAAATGGACCGGATGTTCGCCTCGCGATGGGCTGCGTTGATTTCCGAAAACGCCTCAGCTTCCACCTGCTCCCGATTGAATGCCTGCACGATGTGCATGCCCGTCACATGCTCTTGGACAAATTCATTGATTTTGGCCACCTGGTTGCGAACGTCCACAAAGGCGCCTTTGATGTGCTTTTGAAACACCCGCGTAGCCATCAACAGCACTGGAATCGGCAAAAGCACCACAAGTGTCAAGCTCCAATCGATGTAGAGCATTGCGCCAATCACCACAAACAGCGCCAACAAGTCCCCAAAGGCGTTCAGGATTCCATTGCTGAACACACCCGCCACACCGTCAATGTCACTGACGTGCCGTGTCACAAGCGCGCCCACGGGGGTTTGATCGAAGTACTTCAGACGAAACCGTGAAACGTGACGGTAGAGCTTGGCACGAAGGTCGAGGCTCACACTTTGGGCGACCCAATTGGCCAAATACGTCACACGGTACTGCACCAACGCCTCCACCAACAACACCGCCACCACCTGCATGAACACGCGAAACAGGCCCTCCAGGTCGCCAGCGGCAATGTGCACATCCACCGCTTGGCGGATCAGGGCTGGCCGAATCCAAACCAAACTCGACAGCAACACCACCAAACACCCCGTCCACACAAATCGACGACGGTAGGGCCCGACCTGCGAGAGGATGACCTTGACCGTCTCCAGATCGAAGATGTTTCCCGCTTTGGCAGAGGTGGTCTCAGACATGCCTCAAAGGTACTGGCTTCGCACGGGCGTGAAGACCTCTGGCGGATAGACCACGCTGGTCAAGTACAACCCACATCCGAGCACGCTTTTGCCGGCTGCACTTCTGTCTTTGGCCTCCAGGATGTCCGGCAGGTCTTCCGGCAAGCGCTTTCCCTTCCCCACTTCGAGGAGGGTCCCCACCGTGGCGCGGACCATGTTTCGAAGGAAGCGGTCCGCCGAAATGTGGAAGGCCCATCGGTTGGGACCAAGCGACTCCCACCGCGCCTCACGCACGTCACACAGCGTCGTGCCTTGGTCGGAACCCGCTTTGCAGAAGGACGCAAAATCACCTTTTCGCACTAAGTGGCGACATGCAGCCTCGATGACGGGCACATCGAGGGTTCCGTAGACACGCGTCGAACGCCCCTCCAAAAAGGGGTCTTTGACGTTGTGCACCAGGTAGGTGTAGCCGCGTTCCACCGCGTCAAATCGCGCATGGGCTTTGGGACCGACCTTGTGAATGGCCATGATGCACACGTCTGGGGGAAGCATGCCATTCAGCTTCAACGTGGCTTCTTCCCAAGATTGCACGCGCCCCCCAAGTGAGGCGTCTGGCAATTCAGCGTGGGCCACGAAGTACTGGGCATGCACGCCGGTGTCGGTGCGACCACACCCCATGACAGGACAAGGCCCGCCGAAGAGGCGGGCCAAAGTGTCCTCCAGCACCTCTTGCACGGTGATGGATTGTGGCTGTCGTTGCCACCCGTGATAGCGGGTGCCGTCGAAGGCCAATTCAATGAAGACCCGCATCAGCGCGTCATGCCCAAGAAGCGATTTTTTCGCTCTTGTATTCTCCTGCGAACAACTTGTCCTTGACCTTCTTGAAGGTCTCGATCGTGTACTTCACGTCTTCCAGAGTGTGGATGGCCGTGGGGATCAAACGAAGCATGATGGTGTCCTTGGGCACCACAGGGTACACAACGATGGAACAGAAGATGCCGTAGTTCTCACGCAAATCGAGCGTGAGGTTGGTGGCTTCGCCCAGGCCTCCGTGCAAGAACACGGGCGTCACGCATGAATTGGTCACACCGAGGTCAAACCCTTCGGCGCGCAGTCCTTCTTGCAAAGCCGTGGCGATCTTCCAAAGGTTCTCCTTGTGCTCCGGCTGGCTGCGAAGCATTTCCAGGCGCTTGCGTGCACCCACCACGAGTGGCATTGGCAAGGACTTGGCAAACGTTTGAGAGCGCATGTTGTAGCGCAGGAATTCAATCACATCCTCGTCTCCGGCAACAAATGCGCCGATGGTGGCCATCGCCTTGGCGAAGGTGCCGAAGTACACGTCGATTTGGTCGTGGCAACCTTGATGGTCGCCTGCGCCGCGGCCGTTCTCTCCAACGGTGCCGAAGCCGTGGGCGTCGTCCACAAAGAGACGGAACTTGTACTCCTCTTTGTACTTGCAGATTTCGGCCAGTTTGCCTTGGTCCCCGGCCATGCCGAAGACCCCTTCCGTGACGACAAGGATGCCGCCGCCAGTTTGGTCTGTGAGGTTCTTGGCACGAACGAGCTGCTTCTCAAAGCTCTCCATGTCGTTGTGCTGGAAAACGAAGCGCTTTCCTTGGTGCAGACGAACGCCGTCCACCATGCACGCGTGCGATTCACTGTCGTACACAATGACATCGTGGCGAGAGACGAGGGCCTCAATGGCCGACTGGCATCCTTGGTAGCCAAAATTGAGCAAGAATGCGTCCTCCTTCTGCATGAAGTCTGCCAGCTCGTTCTCGAGGGCTTCGTGTTCGGAGGTTTGGCCTGACATCATGCGGGCGCCCATGGGGTAGCCCATGCCCCACTTAGCCGCTGCATCTGCATCGACTTTGCGGATTTCAGGTTGGTTGGCAAGGCCGAGGTAGTTGTTGATGCTCCACACGAGAAGCTCTTTTCCTCGGAAGGTCATGCGGTTGCTGATATCTCCTTCCAACTTGGGGAAGGTGAAGTAACCGTGGCTGTCGCGGGCGTGCTGACCAAGGGGTCCACGCTCCTGACGGATTCGATCAAAAATGTCCAAAAATCAGAGATTTAGAAGGTGCGAATGTACAACGCTCAAAAGTAGCGTGCTTGCCCGAGGTCACAGGAAGGGTGTTCACAATGTTTTCAAGACCGGTCGGTGCAACCGTTGTACCTTCGGCGCCCATGACGCGCGACACATTCATTGGTGCTCTGACCGCCATCGCAATCGTTGCAAGCTTCGCACAGTGTTCGGGCTACAACAAGATGTTGAAGTCTGGTGACGTCGAGGAGAAAATGAACTACGCCGAAGCCGCGCTCGACTCTGGCAATTGCTTCCGTGCCCTGCCTCTTTACGACGAGCTCATGCAACTCACACGCGGCACGGAACGAGCCCCGGACATCCATTGGAACCGGGCCTTGACCCACGATTGCGTCAACGATTTTTACCTCAGTCGGTACTACTTCCAGTCGTTTGCCAAGACCTTCCCTAACGACCCCAGGGTTGAAGAAGCCTCTTTCCGAGCGGCCTTGTGTTCGTACTATTTGTCTCCTGGGGCGAGTTTGGACCAAACCGAAACCCGCTCCGCCATCGATGAACTCCAATTGTTCATGGACCGCTACCCTTCCAGTGCGCTTCGGGACAGCAGCCAAGCAATGGTGGACAACTTGAGGAGCAAGCTCGAATTGAAGGCATTTGAAAATGCGAGGTTGTATCACAAAACAGGCAACTACAAGAGCGCAACCATTGCGATGAAACACGCCATGGAAGACTACCCTGGCTCCCCCTACCAAGAGGAATTGCAATTCTTGATCATCGACAGCCATTTCCAATACGCCACGCGAAGTACCGAGCGCAGGAAAATGGAACGCTACAACGATGCTATTGAAGCTTTTCATACCTTTGCATCCCGTTTTCCGACCAGTTCTCGGATGAAAGACGCCCAACGTCTCTATGACGCCTCGGTGAAAGGCATCGCTGAACTGGAAGAACCAAGCGGCAACAACACGACGAATCGCTGAAGCATGAGCACAAACTTCAAAACCATCAAAGCCGAGCGCACCACTGAGACGCGCAACATCCACGACTTGGAAACGCACGGCACTGGGAACATCTTCGAGACCATTGTGGCTCTGTCGAAGCGCAGCAACCAAGTGGCCTTGAGCTTGCGCAAGGAACTCTCAGAAAAGCTGGAGGAGTTTGTCATTCCCACCGATTCCTTGGAAGAGGTCTTTGAGAACCGTGAGCAGATCGAAATCTCGAAGTACTACGAGCGCTTGCCCAAGCCACACAGCATTGCAATCAAAGAGTTGCAAGACGAGTCGTTGCACATCGGAAAGACCGAGGAAGAAACCGACCTCGAGGACGAAGCCTGATTCGACGCGGCCATGTCACTGGCCTCCACCCCTTCTGAACTTCCCTTAACGGGTCGACGCATTGTTCTCGGCATCACCGGGAGCATCGCCGCCTACAAATCTGCCGTGCTTGCGCGTGAACTGAGGCGCAGGGGTGCGGAAGTGCGCGTGGTCATGACCCCCGGCGCCACCGAATTCATCACCCCGTTGACGCTGGCCACCTTGGTGGACCACCCCGTTCATTCTGACTTCACTGAAGACGAACACGCTGGAGTCTGGACCAACCACGTAGAACTCGGGATTTGGGGAGATTTGATCCTTGTGGCCCCAGCAACTGCCAACACCCTGGCAGCCATGGTGCACGGTGGTTGCGACAACCTCTTGCAAGCCGTGTTGTTGAGCGCACGATGCCCTGTTGCCGTTGCGCCGGCCATGGACCTCGACATGTTCACGCATGAAGCCACCCAAACCAACCTTCAGACGCTGGCGGACCGTGGCGTTCGCGTCATCGAGCCTGGAACGGGCCCACTCGCAAGCGGGTTGCATGGCAAAGGCAGAATGGCTGAACCTGAAGAAATCGCAGACGAGGTTGCAGCACACTTCGCATCGGCCCTGCCCTGGGCAGGCAAGAATGTGCTCATCACCGCCGGACCGACCCATGAACCGATGGATGCAGTCCGCTTTCTCGGCAATCGCAGCTCAGGCAAGATGGGCTTTGCCCTGGCCGAGGTGCTGGCCAACGCTGGCGCCGACGTGACCCTGGTTGCAGGCCCCGTGCATTTGGCCACCCCTGACCGTGTGCACACGCGCATCGACGTGCAAACTGCCGTCGAAATGAACGACGCCGTCCAGCAACGCTGGGCAGACATGGATTGGGGCATCGCATGCGCCGCCGTGTCGGATTTTCGTCCGGCCCAAACCTTCGCCGAGAAGTGGCATCGCGGCGACGTGCCGGAGGCCGTCGAATTGGTCGAAAACCCAGACATCCTGGCTGGCATGGGCAAAGACAAATCGAACCATCAGACCCTGGTGGGATTTGCGTTGGAAAGCGACGACGGTTTGACCAGTGCACAAGGGAAAATGGCGAGGAAGAATTTGGACGCCATTGTGCTGAACAGCCTCAAGGACGACGGCGCTGGATTTGGGCACGACACCAACAAAGTCAGCGTGCACTTTCGAGATGGGAAAAGCGTTAGTTTTGAGTTGAAGTCCAAGTACGAAGTCGCCCAAGACCTCGTTGAGCTTTGGAGGACAACCCTAAACACATGATCCCATTGGTCAAGACCCCCCATTTCATTTTCACACAGAGCATCTGCACACGTCTGTGCATGGTTGTTTTGCTGGGTGCGAGCATGTTCGTCGACGTGTCCGCACAGGAACTCAATTGCAATGTGACGGTGATCGCGCCGCAAATCAGCAACGTGGACGCCTCGCGTTTCGAAGCGCTCGAGGATGGCATCCGGGAGTTCATGAACGGTCGCCGCTGGACGGAAGACAATTTTGAGTTTGAAGAACGCATTGAATGCACCCTCCAACTGACCATCAGCGAAGCGGTTGGCTCGACGGTGTTCAAAGGCAGCATGCAAGTGCAGAGCTCACGCCCAGTGTTCAATTCAGACTACAACACCGCTGTGTTGCTCGTCAACGATGGCGACATCCAATTCGAGTGGCTCGACAACAGCAACATCCTGTTCAATCCTGGACAGCATCGCGACAACTTGTCGTCGCTTTTGGCCTACTACGCCTACATGATCTTGGGAATGGATTACGACACCTTCAGCCTCGAAGGTGGCACACCACATTTCCTCCAAGCCCAAGCCATTGTCGCCAATGCCCAAAACGCAGGCGAACGTGGCTGGAAAGCCTCTCAAGGCAAACAAAATCGGTACTGGCTGATTGAGAATCACCTCAGTCAAACGTTTCGTCCTGTGCGCACCTGCTTGTACAACTACCACCGCAAAGGATTGGATGTGCTGTTCGACGACGTGGAAGGCGCGCGCTTGACAATGGCCGAGGCGCTGATTGACATGCGGTCCACCAACCGCATTCGTCCAGGCTCGTTCAACATCCAGGTCTTCTTTTTGGCCAAGAGCGATGAAATCATCAACGTGTTTGGCCCTGCTCCAGACGCTGAGAAAGCTCGTCTGATCCCCATTTTGAAGCAGTTGGATCCCGGCAACATCCAAGCGTACGACCAACGACTCGGCTGACATGCTTCGCCGACTCAAGATTCAAAATCACGCCTTGATCCATGAGGCGGACCTTTCGTTCAAGGAGGGCTTTCACGTGTTCACAGGTGAGACAGGTTCCGGAAAAAGCATCCTGCTGGGTGCTGTAGGACTCTTGCTCGGGGACCGGGCCGACACCAGTGGCGTTGGATTGAATGGCGATCGCGCGGTGATTGAGGGGGAGTTTGTGGCCCCTTCGCTTTCTCCCTGGCTCGAACAACACGACCTGCCTGACGCGATAGGCATTGCCATCCGACGCGAGGTGCTCCGAAATGGTCGCTCGAGGGTGTTCATCAACGACGCCCAAGCCACAGTGAGCCAATTGCGAGAATTGGGCAGTCTGCTCGTCAGCCTTCACAAGCAAGACGACGTGGGCATCACGTTTGACCGACCGGCCCTGTCCCACGTCCTGGATGTCGCGGGCAACCACAGTGCCGTCAAGACAACCTACCTAGAAGCCTACAGAGCTTGGGTGAGCGCAAAGACCGAGTTGGATGTGCTGGAAGCCCTTGCACGGAAGCCGTCGGGCGATGTCCATTACCTACAGCACCAAATCAACGAATTGGAGGCCCTTCGCCTTCACACCCTCGATTGGGAGACGTTGAACGCGGAATTGAGCACCCTCCAACACGCCCATGAACTTCACGAGGGCATCAGCCTTGCAGCCAACGCATGCGATGGTGGCGAATCGGGTGGGTTGCACCGCATTGAGGAAGCGAGGCGCGCCTTGGCCAATGTGCAAGGCGTCGACAAGGACGTGGATGAGACCATCGAACGCTTGCTCAGCGTCCGCATTGAATTGCAGGACCTCACGGACACGCTTTGGCAATTGCAAGAGCGAAAACAACCCGACCCCAACAGGTTGGGGCAGCTTGAATCGACCCATGACGCTGTTGTTCGAGCCATGCGCAAGCACCAAGTCGATGACCCCATGGGATTGATGTCCAAGCTGGAAGCATTGAACCGTCAATTGCAGGCCATTGGAGGCCTTGAGGAATCTCTGACCAATGCACGCGCCGAGCACGATGAAACGTGGCAAGTTCTGGAAACAGCTGGGGCAGCTTTGAGCGAGGCTCGAAGGGTCGCTGGCGAGCAACTCACCGCCCTGGTGCTTCCCAAGCTGAATGACCTCAAGATGCCGCATGCACGCATGGCCTGGGAGATGCCTCGTTGCGCCCCGGATGACATGGGCATGGAAGCGCCTGAAATTTGGTTTGCGAGCAATCCTGGATCCCCTTTGCTGCCTTTGACCAAGGTCGCGAGTGGCGGTGAGCGGTCTCGTTTCATGCTGGCCTTGAAGTCCGTGTTGGCGCGCATTCAATCCACCCCGGTCATTGTGTTGGATGAAATCGACACGGGCGTGAGTGGTGAGGTTGCGATGCACATGGGCCGCGCCATGAAGGAAATGGCCCAAGCCTCACAAACCCAGCAGGTCCTTTCGGTCACCCACCTCCCTCAAGTCGCTGCCCAAGCTGAGCATCACTGGGAGGTGCAAAAAACCACAGACGGCGCCTCGACCCACGTGCAAGTGGTCTCACTGAAAGATCAGCAGCGCCACCAGGCCATTGCCACCATGTTGAGTGGCGAAAACGTGACGTCAGAAGCCTTGGGTCAAGCCAAGCAGCTCATGGCCTCCTCTTGATCAGAACGCCCAATCCAACCCCACTGAAGGCAAGAATGGAAGTTGGTTTTTCCGCTGCCCCGTGATTCGATTGATGTAGAACACATTCTCTCGGCTGTACACATTGGTGATGCCCGCCGAAAGCTCGAGCTCGCCACCTCCAATGCCCTCCCACGTGCGGTTGACGTTGAGATCAAGACGGTGGTATGCCGGCAAGCGCCCTTCGTTGAGGCCAGAGAGGAAAATGCTGATGTCGTTGGGGTTTGACGTGAGGTAATCTCCGTCGATGCCACCGCCCGTCCCAGGAGCCTGGTAGTAGCCTTGACTTTGGGTGAATGGAAGGCCTGAGCCCAAATTCCAACGCGCCGACACCAACCATTTTCCTTCGCCGAATCCTTGGCTCGCCACCAAGTTGACGTTGTGACGACGGTCAAACACCGGGTCGTACCATTGAAATCCGTCCCAGCGGTCGACGTTCCCCAAGCCGTAAACGAACCACAAGTAGGTCTCTCGCTCTTCATATTTGACAACGACGTCGGCACCGACCGCGCGGCCCGTTTCCACGATGAAGTCTTTCTTGAACGCATCAGGTTCGCCCGAGTAAGTCACGTTGTCCGGGAACAGCTTGTTGCGGTTGAAGTTGGTCAGTTGTGTGAATTGCTTGACGTAGCCCTCCGTGTTGATGTTCAAGCGCTCGGTCAGGTCAAATTCAAAGCCAGCCACCAAATGGTTGGCCGTTTGAAGGCTGTTTCGTCGCTCACGCACGCTGCCGAAGGGCAAATTGATCTCGTCCTGAAGGTTTTGGGGACCTGCCAAGAAGCCGTAAAACAGGTTGACCACGTCACGGTCCGAATTGGCGGAGATGACGTTTTGGGAGTACATCCCTCCCGCCGCTTTGAGGCGCAAACGTTCGCTCGCCTTGTACTTCACACCAAACCTCGGCTCGAGGCGTGCGTTTCCAAGCGAGCTGTAGTATTGAAGGCGGACGCTCGGCTGCACAATCCAAGCCCCGCGTTTCACGGTGTAATCCAAGTACCCCCCGAGTTCGGTGGTGTTTTCCTGCTGCGTGACTGCCACGGCCAAGGAGTTGGTGGTCGAGAAGTCCGTCTGCAGCCCCACGACCTCAAGGCCGTACTCAACGTTGTCTTCACCCAGGACGTATTTGAAGTCAAGTCCAAAATTGAAGCCCTGCACCTCACTGAACCGTCTTGGCGAACCCACCTCGTCAAAATTGATTCGGTAATTGCTCAAGGCGAAGTGCCCGTTGAGCAGCACCGAACTCCCTGGAGGCACCACGGTGAAGGTGCCGCCCCCTCCGACATTGCGCCAACCGTAATTCGCAAAATCCACGCCGGTGCTATCGTCCAACACACTGGCATTGTCGTTGAAGTTGAAGCCAAACAGACTCAACTTCGAACCATCTCCACCGCCGAAGGTGAGTTTGCCGTATGCGTCTGTGAAACCAAAGGGCAAGCGCCCGTCGCTGATGTAGGGGTAAAACAACGACGAAGACTGCTCCAGGTAACTGTGCTTTACGCTCAACAAATAGCTGATTCCCCCAGATTGATCCTCTGACATGGCTTTCAATGGGCCGTGGACGAGGAGTTTGGCTCCGAACGGACTCGCACCCACGCGGCCTTCCGTCTCGCGCATGTTGCCATCCCGGGTTCGGATGTCCATCACACTGCTGATGCGTCCTCCGTATTTGGCCGAGAAGGCCCCCGTGTAGACGTCTGCGTTGCTCATGGCGTCTGAATCGAACACACTGAACAGGCCAATGCTGTGGAACGCGTTGTAGATCAACATGCCATCGAGCAAAACCTTGTTCTGGATGGGCGAACCTCCACGGATGTACAACTGGCCTCCTTGGTCTCCTGTCGAGACAAATCCAGGCAGCACTTGCAGCGCTTGCACGAGGTCAGGCGCGCCGCCAAAACTCGGGATGCGCTTGATGTCTGCAGGACGAATCGTCTCCACCGAAGTGCGGACTTGGGTGGTTTGCTCCTCTCGATCGGCACGAACCTCTGCCCCTTCAAGCGTCACCACTTTTGGAGACAACAAAATGTTTTTAGTCAGCACTTTACCACTAACCACCTCAACATTTTGTCTCAAATTTTCAAACTCCAAACTAGAGACCACCAAGGTGTATTGGCCTGCCGGGATGCGACTCAAGCTGTAATAGCCATCGACGTTACTGCTCACGCCATAGTTGGTGCCTTCGAGCGTCACAGATGCGAACATCACAGCCTCACCTGAAGATTCTGATTTCAAGAATCCTTTGACTGTTCCCTGGGCGACGAGCCCCGTTGACATCAACATGCCAAGAGCACATGTCACAAGCTGAGTCAAGACTCGGCGGGAAAAGACGTTCAATCGTGGGTTGGTTCTTGCTTGCATGAGGGGACAAAAATAAGTCAGGCCCAAGCCATTCGCTTCAGGCGACTTTCAAGTGTTTCGGAGGAGAGCCTCTCGCGAAGTCGGTCGACGAAGAGCGGAAAGGCCAAAGGGGACGGTTTGTCCAAGGTGCAATGCACCACTTCACGGTTTGGCATGGACTGTAGCCAGAGCAGCAAACGGCCAAACTCAAGCTGATCGGCCAACATCTCATCCTGAGCCTGACGCAAGAGCAAATTGTCAGGATCGTGGTCCTGGAACACCTGCAACAACAAATTCGTGGACGTCAACAGGTGTCGTTCTTTCACCACAGCGCCTGGAAATCCCTGGAAGACAAGCCCAGCAATGGTCGCGACGTCCCTGAATTTTCTTCGGACCAATTCAGAAGCGTTGAATCCCGCACTCAAATCGTCCATCAAATGCGACGGGGCGAGCAGGTTGGCATCGACGATTTGGGCCCAATCGATGGGTTGGTCTGAAAGCAATTCCAATCCATCGTCGTTGCAAGCCCAATTGAAGGTTTGCGGGCTTATCAAGCTCAGTCGATAGGCCAAGAGCATGGCGAGCGCCTCGTGAACCTTGCGCCCTTCAAAGGGATACATGAATAGATGATGTCCATCGTCGTCTTGGAAGGTCTCCACGAGCAGCTGGTGGGCGCGCGGAATGTGACTGCGCTCAGCTTGGATTTGGACCATTGGGGACAAACGCTGCAGCTCAGGTTCCCAAACATGCTCGTCCCCAGCCATCCGATCCCAAGCCCAGCGCAAACGGTGAGACAATTCGGAACTCAAGCTCATCCTACCTCCCATCCATGCAGGCGTTCGGGCTGTGGACGACTTGGACCGACGCACTTTCGCCACCAAGCCTTGAAACGACACCAAGGCCACGGTGTGACCTGCGAACACAAACGAATCGCCTTCTTTGAGCGAGGCCACAAACGTCTCCTCCACATGGCCAAGCAGCCCCTGGCCTTTCAATTGAACCGAGACCATGGTGGCACTGACAATGGCACCCATGCTCATCCGATGTCGGCGCGCCTTGGTTCGGTCGCGCATCACCCAGCGCCCCTCCTCGTCGACATCAACGCGTCTGTGCTCTGTGTAGGCACGCAGAGACGGCCCGCCTGTCGAGATCAAATCCAAGCACTGCTGCCAGTCCTCGGGTTCCATCTCGCGGAAAGCAAACGTGCCTTGCAGCACCTTAACCACCTCGTCAGGCTCAAACCCATCGCCCACCGCAAGGGTACACAGCCACTGCACCAAGACGTCCCAAGAGAGCATCAATGGATTCTTGGGCTCGATTTCACCGTGGGCGATGGCCTCGCGCAACGCTACAGCCTCGAGCAGTTCAAGTCCGTGCGTAGGGACGAAATGGGCGGTGCTGGATTCCCCAGGACGGTGTCCGCAACGCCCTGCGCGTTGGATCATGCGTGAAACGCCCTTGGGACCGCCGATTTGAACCACCGAATCCACAGGTCGGAAATCCACCCCCAAGTCCAAGGAGGCCGTGCACACCACAGCCCTGACCTGTCCATCGTGCAGTGCATCTTCCACCCAGGTCCTGAGCTCGCGCGAGATGGATCCGTGGTGCATGGCCAGGAGACCGGCCCATTCCGGCTTGTGATCGAGCAGCGCCTGGTACCAGACTTCCGCTTGGCGACGGGTGTTGGTGAAGATCAAGGTGCTCCGATGCGCCTCCACAACTGCCGCCACTTCGTCGAGCAATTGGAGCCCGATGTGCCCGGCCCACGGCAACCGTGCAAACGCCTGGGGCATGGTGCTTGTTATGTGGATTTCCTTGTTGATGTCCGACCGAACAAAGGTGCCGTCACAATGTCCCACCAAGGCCTCCAACGCTTCTTGGGGCTGGGCCAACGTCGCACTGACGCCCCAGACCGGCACACGCTTCCCTCGCTGCATCGCGCAATGCCGAATCCAAGAAACCGCCAACTCCACCTGCACCCCACGCTTCGACCCCAACAGCTCATGCCACTCGTCCACGACCACCATCGCCGCTGACGCCAGCCTTTGGGCGCCGCCTTTTTGGGCGATGAGAATGTGGAGCGACTCGGGGGTTGTGATCAAGACATCAGGCAAGGCCGTTCTCTGCTTGGCTTTGTCTTTGGCCGACGTGTCACCTGTCCTCGTGCCCACCACCCAATCCAATCCCAAGCCCTTGGCCATCTCCCTCGCGGCATCCGCGATGTCGGCAGACAACGCCCTCAATGGAGCAACCCAAATGAGCTTGACTCCCGCACGACGCTTCCCCTCATGGACGGCATGTGCAAACACGTGACCCATGGCCGCATACGTTTTGCCACTGCCCGTTGGGGCCTGCAACAACCCGTCGTACCCCTCACTGGCAGCGCGCCAGACCTCCCGCTGGAAAGGCTGAGGCTCCCAGCCATTGGAAGCAAACCACGTCTCAAGCGGAGCGTGAACAGATGGACTTGAAGCTTTGGACACGGGCAAAGAAACACTTTAAAAAGTGTGTCAGTTCAAACAACATTTGGCCCACTCATCCGGTCCTTGTGGTGTCAACTTGTATCTTTCGGCATGGTTTGTGTCTCGATGCAAGCCAAACCCATTGAAGCCATGAACATTTCTTTCTCACGCCCTTCCCTGCTTGCTTCTCTCACTTTCTTGTTGATCCTGTGCACCGGGGTGACCCTCGATGCCCAAGGACAGCGCAACAGGAACGACGACGAAGAGCCCATCCTCATTCCCGACGAAGACTTGGATGAACTTCTGGAATGGTGCGTGGACGGCAAATACGAAAAGGTGCTTTACAGGGCGATTCGGTACACCGAAGACGACGAGCAGAAGAAGCACCCCATGCCTTACTTCTACATGTCTAAAGCTTACCTCTCCATCCACAAAAGCGACGACGCCGATTTGCGAGAGGCCTATGAAGTGGATAAGCTCAAGGCCCTGAAGAATGCTCTGAAGTACGCGAGCAAGTTTGTCAAGAAAGACCGCGAAAAAGACTACGTCCCCTCAGAACAAGAATTCATAGAGGAATTGCGCAAAGAAACCCTCGTGGCGGCGGAGACAGAAATCGACAACGGCAAGTACACGAAGGCCAAGGGCTACTACAAGTACCTCACCGCCTTGGACGAAGAGGACCCCGGGGCGTGGTTGATGTTTGGCACGGTTTACTTGACGTTGAAGGCGCGTCGCGATGCTGAGGTTTGCTGGGAAAAAGCCAAGAACCTCATCCTCAACCAGCAAGGTCGCGGTTTGACCGAAGGCCAAAATGAATTGCTTCAATTTGCCTTCGTGTTCACCATTGAAAAACTCAATGAATTTGGCGACCAAGCAACGATGCGTGAGTACATCACCTTGGGCGAAGAGCTGTTGGGCAACGACCGAGAGTTCCAAGCGGTGAAGCGTTCTGTGGGCGGATGATCCGCTTTGGTTCGCATCGCAATCCTCTTTCCCAAACTGCATGACAAGCACCGGCTTCGCGTCGCCAGAGTGGCTCGACCAAGGAAGCTTGTTTTTGGAAGAAGACGGGGTCCGAGTCCCGTTGTACACTTCACGACTCAGAGGCCTGATCCCCCTTTTGTGCACCCCACCTTGGGCCCTGCATGTGGATTGGCGTGGCGCACCGGCCACGCAGGAAAAACTCAAGCGTGCCTTGACCCGCGCTCACAGCACGGTCAGCGTGATTGATCTGGGGCCGGGGGCATTTCCTGATTTATCTGCCCCAAAAGGGTGGCAAGAGGTCCGTCGCCATACCCGACAACTGCCCCTCGATGACACCTTCGAAGCGACTGTGCCCAAAACCCGTATCAAACAAGCGCGTCGATTCGAACGTAAATCTGGCACGTTGGACGTGCATGAAGGCCCTGCTGGGTGGGATGAGGTGCTCAACCTTCACCGCGCTTCGCGAGACCGCAAAGGCCTGCAAGCGCAACCCGAGAAATTGGAAGCCTTGTTGGCGCGCATCGCCCCGGCCGACTGGTCCTTTGCTGTGCTCGCCACAGATACACACGGCGAATGCATTGCCTCTGGCGGCTTTGTCATCCTGCCAGACCAAACCTGCGTGTACGCCTTTGGAGGTCAAGCAAGGTCACAAGCCTCCGGACGGGCCTCCGTGGCCATGTTGCTTGAAGCGATGCGCCATGCGCACAAAAGAGGCTGCGAACGATTTGACTTCGGCGGCAGCCAGGACCCCGGTGTGGACCAATTTTATGCCGAATTCGGCTCGGAAGTGGTGTTCATGCGCCGATGGGTCTGTGCACCGCGTTGGTTTCAATGGCTGTTTCCCCGCACCTGGCAGAGTTGGACCAGGCCCTCCGCTCACAAGTGACGGCGGCCAAGCCGATTCATGTGCTCGATGGCACTCACCACAGCCAGGCCTTCCTCGATGGGCGTCGCCACTTCCCCATTCCTCAGCAGCACGTCGAGGACGTTGTCGTAGACGTGGTAGTGGTTCGCCGCTGAACCTGTGTATCCGCCGTAATCGTTGGCCGGTGGAGATGCGGGCAATGCAGGGTGATCGCAGCCGGGGATGTTGAAGTCCTCCACCCGATCCATGTATTGCCCCCCAATGCGCAATGTGCCCTTGGTGCCCATCACCGTCATGCTGC
>JAOIQU010000050.1 GCA_028141885.1 Flavobacteriales bacterium
CGAACATCGACCAAATGATGCCGAAGGCCGGGAGTGCCCCTCAGCTCTTTTTCGAACAGGGCTTCTACGCCCGACTTCCCCTTGTAATCGCCCAAGCGATACCGAGCGTCTCGATTCATGTCGTCTCGATCCACCTCTCGGTATTCGCCCACAATTTGACTTGCGATGCCAAACACATTTTGTCGGACGGGCTGGGTGCGAATCGACAGCCCGGGATAGCGCCACAATTCTGCCGACAGTGCGGCGTATTCGGACGCATTGAGCTGCCGCATTAGGGGCGACGCCTTGTAACGAGAATACCTGCGGGCACGCGCCAAACGCGTGTCGAGGTCACTTCGTTCAAGGTGCAGCAAGTTCGCAAGCGCTGTGGTGTCGATGTTGGCCATGGATCGAGGCACGACCATCAGATCGTAACTCGGCACGTTGTTGACCAACAGTTCTCCATGTCGATCGAGGCAGAGCCCTCGAGAAGGCTGGAGGATTTCTTGCTCTTCGGTCAGGCGTTCTGCACGGTTCTTGTACTCATCTGTGGTCACCTGCATTTGGAACAGGCGCAACATGAACAGCACCCCCACGCCCAAGACGATGGCCCCAAAAGTGCGCTGTCGACCAGCCAATTCGTGGCCTCTCAATTCCATGGATAGGCACTGACGTTTCGTCCATCTCCGCGTCTCGGGCGGTTCAAGAGGCCTTGAATCAACAGAAACGTCCCCACGTTGAGCAGGGTGGAGGTCAGCATTTGGCCCAACGTTCGCCCAAGGAGGCTCCAGCCATTTTGAAGCCCAAAGAGCACCACCCAATACATGGCGATTCCTGAGGCCAAAAAGCCGGCATAGCGCATCCACCCATCCTCGTAGGGGTCCAGGATGTGGCCCTGGCGAAGGCCTTCACGCGACTCGAACGCAGCGGTGAGCGAAGGGTATGCCATGCCCAACGTCACGGATGCCGCCAGGTGCATCCCCCCCGTGAGGCAGACCAAATCCATGCAAGCTCCCGTCACGGCCGTCACCACCAGATACGTGGTGGGAGGCCATCCTACAGGCATCTTCAGCAACCCATACAGATGGACCGCCAGCAGGCCATAGCCACCCCAAAACTGGCCGTGTTGGAACAGCAAAACCTGGGTCAAAAAAGCCCATCCCAAGGTCCAGAAGAATGGAAACAGCGCGTTCATGGCAGGGAGGTGTTGCTTTGGATCAAGCTGTCGAGCCGCTGGTTTCTAGGTTGAGCGAGCCAAACCACGTGCCTGGATCGAAGAAAGTCAGCCCCAAGGGACACTTCCACGGTTTGGAATTCATCGGCATCGTCGCTCACAATGTCGGCGACAAGGCCTACGGGAATGTCTGCGGGAAAGACGCCATCGAATCCAGTGGTCATGACTGTGTCTCCTGGCAAGACGAGTTGCGCACGCGGCACGTCCATCACGAGTCCCTTCCCCACGCTGCCTTTGATGGACACGAGTCGTCCAGCTTGCCCGTTTCGGCCCAACCGAACGCTCCATTGGGATTCGGGGTGCGTGAGGGTCAACACCAAACTCTCGTGGGCAGTGGTGTCCACGATGAGACCAGCTGCATGCCCCATGGACAGTACGCCTGCACCAGGGGCCGCACCATCTCGCCCGCCACGGTTGAGGACCATCCAAGGCGACCCTCGCCATCCTGGGCTTCGCAGCACACCAGCACTGCCGGATTGCCAGGGTTCTGAACGTCGTTCCTTGAGGGATTCGAGCTCGGCCCGAAGCCGAGCATTTTCGAGCATGATGCGTGCGTTGGACGCTTCGAGTTTCGTCCAATCACGAAGGTCACCGGCCGTGTTCATCCACGACCCTGTCATGCGCATCGACCAGCCCGACAATGCGGTGCGGTGGTGGCTGTAGGTCGTGTTCATCCAGCCCAGTGCAACCCCCCAAAACATGAGGAAGAGCAACCACCTGTGGGTTCGTGCGAGAAGAGCGATGAGGTTTCGCACGGCCCAGGGGTCAGTTTCTCATGAGGAACGGGAAGCGGTCGATGTTCTTCAAGGCGATGGCAGTGCCTTTGGCCACAGCGTGCAGTGGGTCATCCGCCACGTGCACGGGAAGCTTGGTTTTCAGCGAAAGACGCTTGTCGAGTCCTCGCAACTGTGCGCCTCCTCCCGCGAGGTAAATCCCAGTTTTGAAAATGTCCGCAGACAATTCCGGCGGGGTGTTTTCCAAGGCGCTGTGGATGCTTTCTTCAATTTTGCTGATGCTCTTGTCCAAAGCGCCCGCGATTTCTGAGTAGCTCACCACGATTTCCTTGGGGATGCCAGTCATCAAGTCTCGGCCATGCACCGCGTAGTCCTCGGGTGGGTTGTCCAATTCTGTCAACGCAGAGCCCACGGCAATCTTGATTTGCTCTGCGGTGCGCTCCCCAATGAGGATGTTGTGTTGGCGACGCATGTACTCCTCGATGTCATGGGTGAATTCATCACCTGCCACACGGATGTTGGTGTCGGTGACGATGCCGCCGAGGGCAATGACGGCAATCTCCGAGGTTCCGCCCCCGATGTCGACGATCATGTTGCCCATGGGTTCTTCGACGTCGATGCCAATGCCGATGGCTGCGGCCATGGGCTCGTGAATGAGGTAGACCTCTTTGCCCCCTGCGTGCTCGGCACTGTCCTTGACCGCGCGCTTCTCCACATCGGTGATGCCGGAGGGGATGCAAATGACCATGCGCAGGGAAGGGTTGAACCAAGATTTCCGTCCAGAGATGAGCTTGATCATGCCTTTGATCATCTGCTCGGCCGACTCAAAATCCGCAATCACACCGTCCTTCAATGGACGTATCGTCTCAATGTTCTTGTGGGTTTTTCCGTGCATTTGCTGCGCGAGACGCCCGATTGCCACCACATTGCCCGTCATCCGGTCTTTGGCCACGATGGAAGGCTCGTCCACCACCACCTTGTCTTGGAAGTAGATGATGGTGTTTGCCGTGCCCAAATCCATGGCAATCTCTTGCGTGAAGAAGTCAAACAATCCCATACGCTAAAGGTAGAAGGGGCGAGGCCTCAGACCTCAGCAAAAAAGGCCAATGTGCGCGAATGGTTGATAAGTTTCATTCGCGCGTGAATCGGCCTCGTGGGGAGGCCTCAAATGTGAAAAATCTGCAATCAGTGGCGGAAGTGTCGCACGCCTGTCATGTACATCGCAAGGCCGGAAGCATTGCATGCGTCGATGCTCTTCTGGTCGTTGATCGAACCTCCCGGTTGGATCACGGCCGTCACGCCCGCCTCGGCGGCGAGCTCGACGCAATCGGGGAAGGGGAAGAAGGCATCTGAAGCCATGCTCGAGCCGTTCAGGTCGAACCCAAAACCCTGCGCCTTTTCGACGGCTTGCTTCAGGGCATCGACTCGGCTCGTTTGGCCGGTGCCGCTGGCGAGAAGCTGGCCGTTCTTGGCAAAGACCACGGTGTTGGACTTAGTGTGCTTGACGAGCTTGAGGGCAAACAACAGGTCGGCCTCGCTCTCTGGGCGTTGGACGTTTGTCGTGCACGTCCACTGGTCGGCCGATTCCATGGCGTTGTCGCGTTCCTGAACGAGGTAGCCGTTGAGGGCGGACCGAACCGTGGACTTCGGCAGAGTGCCTGGCTGCTTCTCGAGCAGGATGCGGTTCTTCTTTTGGGCGAGCACGTTGAAGGCTTCAGGTTCGAACCCTGGCGCGATGACCACTTCACAGAACAGGGTGTGGATCAAGTTGGCGGTCTCCAGATCGATGGGGCGGTTGGCGATCAGGACCCCTCCGAAGGCGCTTGTGGGGTCGCCCGCCAAAGCGTCCGTGTAGGCCTGCGCCAAGGTCTCACGCGTCGCGCAGCCACACGCATTGTTGTGCTTCAGGATCGCGAATGTGGGGGCGTCGTTGTGAAATTCCTCCATGAGCTGAACGGCTGCATCGACGTCAAGCAGGTTGTTGTACGACAGGGCCTTGCCGTGGAGCGGCTTGAGCAAGCCGTCCAAATCGCCAAAGTATTGACCGGCTTGGTGTGGGTTCTCGCCGTAACGCAGTGCGCGTGCCTGTGGAAGGCTGACGTTCAGGGTGTCCACAGCACCGCCTGCGAGGCTGGAACCGCTGAGGTGGGCGTGGATCATGGTGTCGTAATGTGAGCTGACGCGGAAGCCTCGAGATGCAAACGCCTTTCGCTCGTCGAGGGTGGTCACGCCGTCGCGCTTCAGCACCTCCACCAAATTCCCGTAATCCTCCATGGAGGGGACGATGACCACATCATTGAAGTTCTTTGCCGCTCCTCGAATCAACGCAATCCCACCGATGTCGATTTTCTCGATGATGTCCGCTTCGGAGGCTCCGCTGGCCACAGTGGCTTCAAACGGGTACAAATCCACAACAACCAGGTCGATGTTGGGCAGGTCATATTCCGCCATTTGGGCTTGATCGCCCTCGTGATTCCGACGGTTAAGAATGCCTCCAAACACTTTGGGGTGGAGCGTTTTCACCCGGCCTCCAAGAATGGACGGGTACGCCGTGACGTCTTCCACAGGGACCACCTCTGCCCCAATGTCTTCAATGGCCTTTTGCGTGCCTCCAGTGGAATAGATGGTCACACCCAAGCGCTTGAGTTCAGTCACGATGGGCTCGAGGCCCTCTTTGTGAAAGACGGAAATGAGCGCAGATTTGATTTGACGGGATTCAGACATGGGAATGGGAGAGGCTGGGTTTGGAAAGGGGCAAAATTACAATGAGACTCGGGATTTCGCGAGGTCTCGCAGTAGCTTCGTTCCATGCTTTGGCTCAGGTTGTTTCGGGAGAGTTTGTCCTTCGCATGGCAGGCCATTTTGGTCAACCGGTTGCGGACGTTTCTGAGCCTGCTCGGGGTGATGGTGGGCATCTTCGTCATCAGTGCAGTGTTCACGGTTGTGGACAGCCTGGAATCGGAGCTCCGAGACACCTTCAACATGCTGGACGACGACGTGCTCTTCGTGACCAAATGGCCATGGTCATCTGGCGGGGATTACCCTTGGTGGAAATACGTCCAGCGTAGGCCACCCACCGAGCGTGACCTTGAATTGTTGATGCCCCGGATGACCTTGGCCGAAGCGGGAATGTTCCAGACCAAGACCTTCCTCGATGCTGAAGCTGGGAACAACCGGATACCCGGCGTGGTGGTGGGAGCGGGTTCGCACGACTACGACAAGGTGATCAGCCTGAGCATTGGCGAGGGGCGCTATTTCACAGCTTCTGAAAGTGCTGCAGGAAGGCCTGTGGCGGTGATTGGCCACCAAGTGGCCATGCAGTTGTTTGGCCGTCGCGATTGTGTGGGCTCCACGCTGAAAGTGCGGGGCAAGAAAATCCGAGTGATTGGGGTGTTGGAAGAGGAAGGCGAAAGCGTGGTCTCAACTGGGTTGGATGAATTCATGCTCGTGCC
>JAOIQU010000051.1 GCA_028141885.1 Flavobacteriales bacterium
GCACGACTCGTTGGCGTCAGCCATGACTTGGCCTCCGTTTGCAACGATGAATGCAGAGGCATCTGTACCGGCGCCAGCAGCGCCTTTGATTACAGTGCCTGGTTCAATGGTCAAGGTTTGACCGTTGTTCACAAACACATAACCTTGAAGGATGTAAGTGTTGTCACACGTCCATGTGGATGTTCCTGTGCCTTCTCCGGCATCGGAAATGACGATTTCTGTACGATCGGCCAACGGTGGGCAATCGCATTGTGACCAAGCTGCTGCTGCAGAGAGCAGGGCAGTGGCAAAAAGAACCAACTGTTTCATTTGATTTGGGGTTGAATTAGATATTTCTGCCCCCAAAACTCGAATTAGGCTCTATGAAATCGCGTTTGCTCAACCTTACCGCTTGTTCAAGGTCTCGGTGCGCGGGTGTTACGGAAGACACCTCGGAGTTGACTTCAACAAAACGAGAACGTGTTTCCTAAACAAAGAAAGCGTTAAGCGAACGTTTCTATGATTCCACAATAAGTAGAAACAGTGCTCCCATAAGTACTTTGATCCAGGCAGATAGGGATTTGTAGTTGGCGTTGAATGACTTCAGCATCGTTGCCAAATAAATGGCCGCCCACGTGAGTATGGCAGGCAACGCAATTGTCATTTTCGCAGACCAAAGGACCACCATGATGCCTGTCAGGGCCAATCCAAACAACACGCCGATTCTGTTTTGGTCAGGAGTCAACTGCATGGCCATGGTGTTGTGACGTGCGGCTCGATCTCCCTCTTTATCCTGCACGTCCTTAACCCATTCGCGGATGAAATTCAGGATCGCCAGCAACAACGCAAACGTCCATGCTTCTACGGAGTCAAGCGCATCGCTGCCCATCGCTGCCCAAATCACAAGCCCACCCACGCAAATGGAGATGGTCACATTTCCCAGCGCACCATTTCCCTTCAGCATGGGAGAGTAGACGTACAACACCACGCTGAACAGCGCCACCATCACAATCGGCCACGAGGTGTCCGCGTTGGAGGCGAGCCATCCGCTCCAACACAACGCCGCGATGGTGAAGCCCCAATGGGTGACCACAACCACCCTTCGCTTGACAAGCCTGCCAACGAGGGCGCGGTTGGGCTTGTTGATTCGGTCTTCCCGAACGTCGAAGTAGTCGTTGATCAAGTTTCCTGCAGCGCCCACCAACATCGGCACCACAATCCATCCGCTTTGTCCTAGATGCCACAGTGCGGCCAAGTCACTGCCAAGCCAACGCATCACAATCCACACCATGCCGCCCATGGCCAGCACATTCCACGGTCGCGTCAGGCGCAGCCAATGAAAGAAGGGAAGGAGGGCGGTAGGCATCATGGTGCGGTCAGCCGTGGGTGGCGTCGATTAGGGCGCCGCCTTGCGAGGTGGTGTGGGCGTAGTTGAATCCCCCATGGATGGCGTGTGCACCCGTCTCGCCTGATCGTGAGAGTGCCAGGTACCCCACTTGAAGATCCGATGTGGGCATGCGCTCCATGATCCGGTGGACGGCTTCCTCACAGGCGGCTTGTGCTGTGCGTCCCTGACGGATCAACTCGACCACCAAAAACGACCCGACGGTCTTCATGACAGCCTCACCCAACCCGGTGGCGGTGGCTCCGCCGATTTCGGGGTCCACAAACAATCCGGCGCCCAAGATGGGGCTGTCGCCCACGCGGCCGTGCATTTTGTAGGCCAGTCCGCTGGTGGTGCACCCACCTGCCAGCCGTCCTTCGTCATCGAGCGCCAAGAGGCCGATGGTGTCGTGGTTTTCGATGTTGATGACGGGCTTGTAATCAGAGGTCTTGCGCCAATCTTCCCAAGCACGTCGGGAGGTGTCGGTGAGCAGTTCGACAGCATCGATGCCCAATTCTCGGGCATATTGTTCTGCACCTGCCCCAGCAAGCATCACGTGAGGCGTGTCTTCCATGACTTTGCGTGCCAAGGAGAGGGGGTGCAAGACGCCTTGCACAAAACACACCGACCCTGCATTGCCAGTGTGGTCCATGCAGCACGCGTCAAGGGTGACATGGCCGTCCCGATCGGGCAGGCCACCAATCCCAACGCTGAGACCTGTCGCGTCGGCCTCGACCACACGCGCTCCGGCTTCAATCATGTCCATGGCGTTCCCGCCTTGCTGCAAGGCCAAAAATCCCGCGGCATTGGCCTCGACGCCGTGGTTCCATGTGGACAGCATGGAGGCGTTACCGGCGTCTCCCGCACCGTGGGGATTGGGGACGTATTTGGCCAACATGGTGTTCAACGTCCATGGCGACAAGCCAAGGGTGGCCCCGGTGGCGGCGAGTTTTTGCAAGAAGGCACGGCGAGAAGAATGTCCCATGCCGGGAAGTTCGTCAAACCTTGGGCTTAAACCAACGAAGCACCATCCAAGGCAGGAAGGTCAAGTCGGCCACCACAGCGAAAAGCAGCGTCAAGCTGATGAGGAAGCCGATGTGGAAGGTTCCCAAGAACGAAGAGGAGGTGAGCGTCATGAACCCACCACAGAGGATCAAACTGGTCACCACGATGGCTTTGCCTGTGGCCAAAAAACTCCGCTTGACGGCCACGGGAAGCGACCGGCCCTGGCTGAGTTGCAATCGCAACTTGCTCAAGAAATGGATGGTGTCGTCCACCGCAATGCCAAAAGCCACCGTGAAGATGATGCCAGATGTCACTTTCAAATCCACGTCCATGAGCACCATGACGCCGGCAATCATGACGAGCGGCAAGAGGTTGGTGATCAGACAGAGGACGACCATGGCGCCGCTTCGAAACAACAGCCCCGCAATGATGGCCACGGCAATCAGGGCCAATCCCAGGCCACCGACCATGTCCGACGCCAGAGACGCATTGTTGACATCCACCAGATGTGCCGTTCCCGTCACTTTCCATGAGCTGCCTTCGGGCAGGTTGGCTTCGCACCACACGTCGAGTGCGTCGTTTTTTGTTTGAATCACCTGAGATCCGGTGTCTTCCACCTTGCCAAACACGCGAACACCCTTGCCATCTTCGGTGACAAGCGCGTTCCATTGCCCCGATCGTTTCATCACCCTCAACAGCTTCTTCAGGGTTGACGCTTGTTGGGGGATGCTGTAGTATTCCTCACGGTCACCCATCCATCCGCGATGCGCCATGCGAACGGCGGTTGCGGGCCCCACGATGGCCCCGACGCCGTAATCTGATTTCAGATGTGATTCCAACGCATCAAGGGCTCGAAGGGAGGCAGGCGATTCCACCAAATCTGGCAACGTGACCGACAGTTCAAAAGGGCGAACGCCTGCAAACTCCCTTTCAAAGAAGGCAAACTGTTTGCGGAACGGATCGTCTTCGCGAAGGTCTTCGATGAGTTTGTTGTCCACACGAAGGTTGCTCCCAAGAAACGTCGTCGCGCCGGCAATGCCCACCCAAGCGATGGCCAGTGCTGCCTTGTTGCGGAGCGTCCAGCGCAAGGCCCGGTGCAAGGCGCCATTCCAGAAGACACCTGAGCCTTGTTTGGACACCACAGGAGGGGGGGCGAGCACCATGACACTCGGCAGCAAGGTGAAGGCCAAAACGTAGGCCACACCCACCCCGACAGCGGCGTACACCCCAAAGTCATGGACGGGACCGATGGAACTCGTCAACAGCGTCAAGAACCCGAGGGCCGTGGTCAGCGAGGTTAGGAAGGTGGCCAGGCCCACTTCTCGGAAAGAGCGTCTCATGGCGTCTTCGTGCGTGGCTTCGGATCGTCGCTCGTCGTAGTAGCGTGTCAGCACGTGCACCACGTCGGAAATGCCCACCACAAACAGAATGGTGGGAAGCACCACCGTCATGACGTCCACGGCTTTTCCCGTGGCCACCATGATGCCCAAGGTCCAGAGGCCACTCATGAGCACCACAGTCAACGGCACCAGGATGCCCCAAACCGTTCGGAATGCAAACCACAAAAACGCGACCAACAACACGATGCCTACACTCACGAACCACGCGACCTCCCGTTCCATGACGCCGACGTAGTAAGCCTGCGCCACGGCTCGACCGGAGACGTGGATGTCCAGGATGGACGATTTGGTCTCATGCAAGCGGGCTTCCCACTCGGCCACAGCTGCGGCCAAACTGTCACATCCCGCCTTGCTCAATCCGTCGCGGTGCTCCATGGTCAAAGCCACGGCACGACCGCTTGGACTCACAAACGTGCCCATGATGTCATCCCGTTGTCGCAGCCGTTCCAAATCCTTGGTCAAGGTACTGTCGTTGTCCCAGCCCAAAAGCGGCCGCTGAAACACCATTCCACTCAACGGGTCACGCACAGGCAATTCCAAGCGGGTGGGTGACTGCACCAACTCCACGCCAGGCAGCGCTTCGAGCGCTTCGAGTTGGGCATCGATCTCCGCCAGGAATCCGGAAGTCAGCGCCTCGCCTTCAAAGCCGACAATCAGAAAGTCGTTGTCGCTGCCAAACGTTTCCCGAAACTCGCTGTAAAACGTCGTCTCAGGATGGTCGGCCGGGAAGAACTGTTCGAAGTCGTAATTGAACTGCAGTCCCAAGGCTTGCCAAGCCATCCAGCCCGAAGCAGCCACAAGCAGTCCCAGCACAGCCCAGGCCCGGCGTCGCCAGGAAGGAGGGAGGGTGTTGTGTTGGGCGGCGTTCATGGTGCAAAGGTGGAACAGGCCTCGGGCTTGGCAGTTCACACAGGGGCACAAAAAAGCCCCGCACGTGGCGGGGCCTTTTGGTTCACAGGTTGACGAAGCGTCAGCTTTCCTTCACTTCTTCAAAGTCCACATCGGTGACTTCAGCGTCGCCGTCCGCAGCAGCACCGGCATCGCCAGCGGCTCCCGCTTCAGCACCACCCGCAGCTTGTTGGGCTGCGTACATCTCCTGGCTGGCCGCTTGGAAGGCGGTGTTCAGCGCTTCGATGCCAGACTTGCAACCGTCGACGTCCTGCGCGCCGTGAGCCTTCTTGAGGTTCTCGAGGGCTTCGTTGATGGGCGCCATTTTGTCTTCGGGAATCTTGTCCCCAAACTCCTTGAGCTGCTTTTCCGTTTGGAAGACCAACCCGTCGGCTTGGTTCAAGACGTCGGCGCGCTCTTTGGCTGCGGCGTCCGCGTCAGCATTGGCCTCGGCGTCGGCTTTCATGCGAGTGATTTCGTCCTCGCTCAAACCGCTGGACGCTTCGATTTTGATGCTTTGTTCCTTGCCGGTGGCTTTGTCCTTGGCTCCGACGTTGATGATGCCGTTGGCGTCAATGTCGAACGTCACCTCAATTTGAGGCACACCG
>JAOIQU010000052.1 GCA_028141885.1 Flavobacteriales bacterium
TGTTCATTTCCAAGTTTTGGCCTGCCTCAAAGTCAGTGGCCCAAGTGTCACCCTCAGCTTGCGCCAAAGTCACACCTGCAGTGCCGTCGCCAGCAACTGGCGCTTGATCAATGCCAATAGTCAACCAGCTGTCGTACTCCAGCTCTGGGAAGGTTCCGAAGAACAAGGGGTTGATCATGTCTGCAGTCAAACCACCGAGTGCATTCTGGTAGAAGCTCGTGCTCGTACGGAGGTACGATGGGTTGATTTCGTCACCTGCGATGGCAGACACAAAGTCTGTTTCGTTTGGTGTGGTCACGTACACGCGGTATGTGGTCGTGCCAAACACGCCACCTTCAGCGTAGGTCTCCACTGCGAGGTTGAAGCCATTCTGTCCACCAGCTGCATCGGCAGCGCATGAGCAGTAGTCACAAGAACCGTCGTTTTGTGTGGCATCTGCGTCGTAGTTGCAAGCCGCGTCATCGGTACATCCGAGGCAGCTCGTGAAGTCACAAGCGCCGGCGTCCGTCGCCGCTGCGTCGTAGTTGCATGCAGAGCTGTCCTGACAGCCAACGATTTCGTTGGCGTCACAAACGCCATCACCGTCCGCGTCACCATCGCAAGTGCCGTCACACAGGTAGCCTGGTTCAGGGTAAATGCAAGGCACGAGATCCGTCACACCGCTTGCAACGTAGTTACAAGCTGTTGGCACAACGCAGCCCTCAACTTCGAGTTCATCACAAACTCCGTCGCCGTCAGCGTCGTTGAGGCACGTCTCGCCGTCACACTCGTAGTAGTCAGGAGCGTAAGTGCAGCTGCCATCTTCGATGTTGGCATCCATGTTGTAGTTGCACGCCGTGGCATCCATACAGCCCTCGACACAACCGCCGAAGTTGTACGTCGCTGACGAACCGTCCAATCCAGCGCCCGCGAGTTCCACGCCATCGGCAGCGAAGCTCCACGTTTGCTCTCCTGGGTAGTTGTCGGCCACCATGATCAACTGAACACAGGCGTCAGCAGGTGCACAGAATCGCTCTGAAGCAGAAGCTCCGAAGTCACCACCCGTGACAAGCGTATCGCCGTCCACCAAGATGGTGTACGAACCTTCGCCGAAAGAGCAGCACATGCCGTCGCTGTACTGGTCAGCGATGTCGAACGTGTAGAGCACACCGCCGTCGAGGCACGTGTCACCGCAACCCGTGAGGGCGTCAGGAGCCACGCATGAGCCATCGTCGTTCAAAGCGTTCTCATCATAGTTACAAGCAGTTTCGTCGGTACAACCAGAGCATGACGAGTAGTCACAAGTGGACTCCAAGCCTGCAGTAACCTCCACATCAATCGAACCGGAAGCTCCCTCCACTGCGAAAGTGTAGGTTGTGCCAGATGCGACATCAGTAATTGTCATCTCAGCACCATTCCATCCGTCACTGTAGCTGTCCGCACCGGAAATGGTGTACGTTCCTGGGGCAAGTGCGAAAGCATCGCTAAACGGAGCCCCGTAAGAACCGCCATTCAGTGTCCAGGAAATTTCTCCAGGCCATGAGCCCGAAGTCAAATCAATTTGGAGCGATCCCATGCTTCCCATGACATAGTCTTGGATGGTGGCGTCTGCATCATAGTTACAGGCTGTTTCATCCAAGCAACCTGTGCAGCTGCTGTTGTCACCGCCACACACACCGCAATCGTCAAATTCGAGACCGCTACCTGGAACACCGTCGCATCCAGCGCAAGACGTGTCATCTCCGTTGCAAACTCCGCACTGATCGAAGGCGCCCACGCAGTCGTCAACGTCGTCGCAAATGCCATCTGCGTCGGCGTCAGCTGCACATGAACCTCCGCACTCGCCGAGAGCGTCTTCCACGTTGCCGTCGCAGTCACATTCGCCATCTGCAATGGAAATGCAAGAGCCATCGTCATAATCCAAGACTGCATCGGCATCGTAGTTACAAGCCGTTTCGTCGGTGCATCCACCGATGCATCCACCAGCGTAGTAGGTCGCAGATGTTCCGTCAAGGCCTTCGCCAAGCACCTGAGCTCCATCGGCTGTCAAAGACCACGTTTGCTCACTGGGAAAGTTGTCTTGAATAAAGCTCACTTCAATGCAGGCAGCCGCAGGTGCACAGAAGGTATGTGAAGCACTCGCTCCGAAGTCACTACCAGTGGCAACTTCTGTTCCGTCTACCAAGATGGCGTATGAGCCTTCTCCGTAAGTGCAGCACATGCCGTCAGCATATTGGTCACTGATGTCAAATTGGTACAGGACTCCACCGTCGGCGCAATTTCCGTCGCAATCGACCTGTTCACTGGCTGGGTAAGTGCATGTCGATGCACCCACTACAGAAACAGCTGTTGAAGCACTTGCACCATTGTCGAGAGTGAAGGTCTGCGACGCTCCAGAGCCTGCGTCCGTGATGCCGAGCGCGTTGCCATTCCAACCGTCACCGTAGCTGTCATAGCCATTGAAAGTGTAGTCGCCAGCAGGCAAGTCCAACACGAGACCAACGGCAGCACTCCAGTCGCCAGCAGCAATGATGGCTCCTTCTGCGTCCACAATCTCCCAAGTGATTTCGTAATTATACGGGCCAGACTCAACCCACGTAATGGTCAACTGACCGTTACCGTAGGCCTGGATCGTTGCGGTCTCGTCGTAGTTACACGCTGTCTCGTCGATGCAACCCTCCACGTCTTGTGGACAAGCTTCGCATGAGTTGAAGCAGACAGTGTCTACAGTGGTGGCACCTTCAACAAGTACCACACGATTGACAAACTCAGCGGGGTCAGTGGTACAGGACTCCGTTCCGTCAAACATTTCTGCGAGACCCCAATCGGCATTGCCCAAGAACTTGTATTCCTGAGCTCCGGCACCCACTGACAATGTGACTGTGTAAATGCCATCGCCATCGCTGTCGTCCATGAAGTTGGAGTATTGATTCCAGCCATTGAAAGCACCCGCCACAGACATTGACGTAAACGTGGTCTGAGAAGCATCTACTGACAACGTCAAATCGTATGTACACGCATTGTCGGGCTCAACTGTTGCGTCGGCATTGTAGTTGTTGGCTCCTTCGTCCATGCAACCCAACACATCTTCGATGGCGGGACAAACGTCGCAAGACTCCCAGCACACCGCGGGCAAAGTTGTTTCTGCTTCGAGGGTCACCGAACGGTTGGTGAAACCGTCGATTGTCGAAGTACAGGATTCGCCACCTGCAAATTCCTCCTGGTAGTTCCAGCCGTCGAGGGTGAATTTGTACTCGTAAGTGCCAGGGAGGAGACTCACGGTCAACGTCCAAATGCCATCGCCATCGTCGTCATTCATGGGGTTGCAACCGCCACACCAGCTGTTGAAGCTGCCATTGACGAACACTCCACCATAAGCATAGCCTTCGGCATACTGGTTCATGTCTACTTGGAACGTGAGGTTCACAGGCTCAACCTGGTCCGCACATGAACTGCAAGAACCGTATGTATCGTCGGCCGTTGCGCCAGCAGCAACCTGACGGTTGGCGTAACCAGCGTAGTCCGTGACCGGGGCGCAATCGCCGCCGTTTTGCATGTCGTCAATCAAGTTCTCTTGATCGGCGAATCCGTTGATGGCATACTTGTACTCGATGGTGCCCGCAGGGAAGTCGAGGGTCACAGAGTAAATGCCATCGCCATCATCGTCAGTGAGAGCATTGTAGCCATCATTGCCTGCCCATCCCAAAATAGGACCAGTCACAAACACATCAGTAAAACTAGTTGCGCCATTTACACTGGCACCAGCATTGTCGAAGCAGTTCATGTCCACGTTGAACGTGGTCGCATACACACACTGACCGTTGTCAGCGAAAATGTTGTTTTCGTCGTAGTTGCTGGCTGCGGGATCAGCACAACCCGTGCAGGTCGTTCCATCACCGTTACACACGCCGCAACCGTCAACTGCGCCAATGCAGTCGTCCACGTCGTCGCAAATGCCGTCGGCATCCGCGTCCACGCCTGAGCCACCGCAAACTCCGCATTCATCAAGCTGGAGGCAAGAACCATCGTCAGATGTTGCATCAGCATCGTAGTTGCATGCAGTTGCGTCGGTACAACCAGCACCGCAAACCAATTCTGCACCGTTTGCCACGATTGAAGTGACACCAATGTCACCGCTGGAGAATTGAATCTTCACAGAACGAGCGAAAGCCACGCCTGAAACAGTGATTGTATTCTCTCCTAACGCCAGAGCTTGGGCATTGCCGTTAAACCAATTGCCGTTGGCCACTGTCTTGGCCACGCGGTAGTTGGCACCGCCGTCAGGGAGTGAAGCAACAGTCAAAACCAAAGTCTGGGCTGTGTTGCTGCTTGGATCATCGGGAGTGGTCAAAGTCAAAGCATGTGGCCAGTTGCCATTGGGTCCTGCTCCGAATTGGTTGCACTCAGAAATTGGAGTTCCTGGATCCACCGCATAGCATTCGTCGCGCTCCTCGTCGTTGATTGACAAGAAATCAAATTCCACATCTCCATCAGAGAATTGGAACTTCACTGCTCGGTCGAAACCAACAGCAGATACTGTTACCGTATTCTCGCCCAAGACGAGATTTTGGGGGTTCCCGAAGAAAGAACCACCATTCGCTGTAGTCTTGAACACCCGGTATTGAGCTCCCGCAGGCAATGAGGTCACATTGATGACCATTGTTTGCGCTTCCTGAGAACTGGCTCCATCAGCAATGGTCGTTGCAGTCAACACAAACGGCCACGCCGCTGCAGATCCGCTCGTAAAGCTGGAGCAAGCGCTGATTGCGACGCCGATGCCGGCGCAAGACGAGCCGTCACCACCACAAACACCACAAGCATCGAGAGCGTTGCCGTCGCAGTCGCAAGCGCCGTCAGCGATGCCCTCACCGCCACAAACGCCGCACTCGTCAAGAACGTTGCCGTCACAATCACAAGCACCTTCTGCAATGCCGTTACCGCCGCAAACACCACATTCGTCAAGAACGTTGCCGTCACAATCACAAGCACCTTCTGCAATGCCGTTGCCGCCGCAAACACCACATTCGTCAAGAACGTTGCCGTCACAATCACAAGCACCTTCTGCAATGCCGTTGCCGCCGCAAACACCACATTCGTCAAGA
>JAOIQU010000053.1 GCA_028141885.1 Flavobacteriales bacterium
CCAGCGCCACAATGTACCCGATGAAATCTCGATACCAGCTTCGGTAGGCGTTCATGTCCAAATACAGCGACTCCCAAAGCGTTGTGCGGTAGCCCATCTCCACGGTACGTACACGTTCCGGGCGAATGGCGTCGATGGAAAAGCGGTTGTCTTCAATGATTGATCTGTCCAAACCGATGTCCAAACCCTCGGAGCTTCCCCTGTAGTCGCTGAATGTTGAAAGTGTGGTCAACCCTGTGGCCCCATTGAGGTTTCCGACCAACGTCGCGGGCCCCACATCCAAATCCAGAAACTGGTCTGCCAGGGTCGGGTTGCGAAGTGCTGAACTCACACTCAGGCGAATGAAATTGGTGGCGTTGGGACTCCACACGAAAGACCCGGCAGGCGAGTACACAAACGGGAAGTTCTCATTCTTGTCGACGCGCATGGTCGCTGTGGAAATGAGCTTGTCCTCAAAGAAACGCTTCTTCACCCCTGCGTACACCCCAAACTCTTGGTTGGTGATGACCACACTGTCTGGATCGTCAAAAATCGTCCCATCGGTGTCCGGCGTATATCGGCGCCCGTTGGCCCCCACCCGGATTTCATCCAGCCACCAAGGCTTGAAGATTTTTTCTGCATGCACGTGCACGAGCGACGACTTGTCGTAGAACCTCGTTCCGCGCTCCTCTGGGTTGTTTTTCCGCGTGGTGAAATGGCCAAACAAATCGTTGAATTGCGCCGAACCTGGGGCTCCTCCTCCAAGCGGATTGGGGTTGATCCCAGGCACCGTCGAGGCCCCTGAATTGGTCCAGTCTAGCACCTGGCTATGCCAATCTATCAAATTGTTCTGATTGTCAATGTACCACTGCGCCACTTCCTCAGCATTGTAGCCTGCTGTTGGTGACCAAATTGGACCATTGGGACCCTCTCCAATATAAATTGAATCTGCATTTAAGATGAAAGGTGGATACCCTTCATTGATGATTGGGATGATGCTGTCGGTCCAAAAATCGAGGTAGACATCACGCCATTCCCTATCGTCGCGAATGCTGTCCTGGATGCGCAGTGCTGTCGCGTAAGGATCGTAACTGTTCCCTGCATCTTCGCTGGTCCGATAGGCGCGAATGAACCAGTCGCCTTTTTTGCGCAGCTCAATCTTGTGTTGGTAGAATTCTATGTCGCGCAGGCTGAAGCGGTTGTCGCCTTGATAGACCGTGGTACCACGCCCAGTGTTAAAACCGTAGATCAACTCTGTGCTTTCGTATTTTTTTTCAGGGTGCAAACGCCAATGGCCACTAAAACTTGCCTTCAAGTTGTTGGTGTTGTAGTCAACCAAATCAAGTTCTTTGTAGCCCGTTCGGAAGAAGGTCCCCACGCCCCTCTGATTATCGAAGTCGAAGTCAGAGAAATCCATGATGCCCTGGAATTCGTCGCCGTAAATGTTCACGGCATCGAAACGGCCCGGGTTGGATGCGTCAACGTCGGATCCGTCAATGGGACTGTAGTTCGTGGCTTCCCAATCGTAGGCTGAGAACGCAAATACATTGAATTTGTAGGCAAAGACTGCATCCCCGTCCTTGTTGTCGATCACCTGCGCCCAGCGGAGGCCGCCTTCAAACAGGTTGCGTTCTCCCATTCTGTAGGACACATTGAGGCCATCGAACACAAATGGGTCCTTCGTCTCCATGTTGATCACCCCATTGAAGGCCCCGGGTCCGAAATACGCCGAGCTCGCCCCAGCCACAATCTCAACCGATTTCACATCAAGGTCAGGAGCGCCCAGGAAGTTGCCAAGCGAAAAGTTTAATCCGGGGCTCTGGTTGTCGACGCCGTCAATGAGCTGCAAGGAACGCACCGGGGAGGTGCTGTTGAAACCACGCGTGTTGATGATCTTGAACCCTAAGGACGCCGAGGTCACGTCCACGCCTTTCAAGTTTCCAAGCCCCTCGTAGAAACTGCCTGTGGGCGCCTCCTTGATGGCCAAGGCGTCCATGGTTTCAACTGTCAACGGCGTCTGCTTTTGCTTCTCGCTGATGCGTTCGCCGACCACTTCCGCCGCTTCGATCAACACCTGATCAGGCATCAAATTGACGTTGATGCGTTGGTTGGCTTTCTCCACCTTCACCTGCTGCAACCCATACCCAATGAACGTGATGTTCAGGGTCACGGGCAAGGCTGACACGTTGATGCTGAAGCGACCGTCGAAATCCGTCATCACTCCCTGAGTGGTGCCGTCCACCATCACACTGGCAGAAAACATGGGTTCCCCCGTCTCGCCGTCTTTGACAAAACCGACCAATGTCGTCTGGGCCATCGCCACCGTGGACGCGGCAAACAACGAGGCGAAGAGGGCGGCTTGGAGTCCGCGAGAAGCGGCATTGAGGGAAAGTTGCAGGGCAGCGAATCGGCGCATGACAGCAGGTTTGGTCGCGCAAGATGCGACAAGTCGATTGGAAAGCGTTTCCGGTCCACCAAAAGGTTGTCCACGGGACACGCGAAAAAGACAGCCTTCCTCAACCTTCTTCAGCGACGATTTCCCACAATTCTGGGGGGTTGAGGGCGATGTCAATCCGATCGTTGGGACGCAATTTTCGGCGACGGCGAGACTCCTCCTCGCCATTGACACGGACCAGACCTTCATCCACCATGGCCTTGGCCTCTCCTCCCGTGGCTGCGATGCCTGTGGCCTTCAAAAACTGGAGCAGGTCGATGTACTCCGTGTGGATGGAGAAGGACGACGCGGCCATCAGCGCAGGCTGGGAAACGATTCTGGATCAACCTCCCCCATGAGGCTGTACACCTTTTCAACGATGTCTTCGACGCTGGGCTTCGAGAAGTAGTCGCCATCACTGCCATATGCGGGCAGGTGGGGCTTCGCCGTGAGGGTGGTCGCTTGGCCGTCGAGGAAACACCAAGCACCTTGTCGGTTGAGCACTTCGTCGAGCAAATAGGCCGAGGCGCCACCCGACACGTCCTCATCGACGACGAGGAGACGGTTGGTTTTCTTGACCGACTCTGCCACGGCACCTTCGAGGTCGAACGGGAGCAAGGTTTGGGCATCGATCACCTCTACCTCAATGTCAAAATCGGCAAGCCGATCGCACGCCTCCAGCGCCAAGTGAAGCGTCGAACCGTAGCTCAGCAAGGTCACATCACTGCCCCCCCGAAGGGTCTCGGTCACGCCGAGCGGCACCCGGAAGGCCCCGATGTTGGAAGGCACGGGTTCTTTCTTTCGATAGCCGTTCAGGCACTCCACCACCAAAGCGGGCTCTTCCGCTTCCAGCAAGGTGTTGTACATCCCTGCCGCTTGGGTCATGTTTCGCGGCACACACACGTGCATGCCTCGCAAGGAGTGCACGATGGCTCCCATGGGGGAACCGCTGTGCCAAATGCCCTCGAGCCGGTGACCTCGCGTACGGACAATCAACGGGGCCTTTTGGCCTCCAGCTGTGCGATAGCGGACCGTGGCGAGGTCGTCCCTCATAATTTGCAGGGCGTAGTACAGGTAGTCGAGGTACTGGATTTCTGCAATGGGCCTCAAGCCACGCAATGCCATGCCAATGCCTTGACCGAGGATGGTGCATTCGCGAATGCCGGTGTCACTCACGCGGACCTCGCCGAATTGCGCCTGCATGCCCTCCATGACTTGGTTGACACCGCCAATGCCCCCAGTATCCTCGCCAAACGTGAGGACGCGGTCATCACGACGGAACATGGCCTCAAAATTCTTTTGCAGGATTTGTCGGCCGTCCATCATTTCCGGCTCCGCCGCGTAGGTCGCAGGGACCGCATCCACGTTGAGTGCGCTGTCCGATTGGTCGCTGTACAACGTGCTGCTGTACCGACGCTCGTTCTCCCGATCAAACGCGTCCAGCCATCGCAGCAGGGCTTCGCGTGATGGCGATGCTTGCTGGGCTGTGTCCAAGAGCGTTTGGCGTACCGCTTTGGCCACTTCTGCGCGGCCAGCATCGGCATTGGAACGCAAGGCCTCGGCGCGCGTGGCGTCAAGTGGCGCCAACACATCGCACGCCGCAAGGCGTTCTTCGTCGATGGCGGCGCGGAAGGCAGCCCAAGCGGCTTTTTGGTCGGCGCGAACTTCTTTTTTGGCTTCTTTACGGATGGCGACGAGCTCCTCCTCTGACGCTGCACCTTCTTTGAGCAGGAACACCTCCATCTGGCGAATGCAATCAAACTCGGCCGCCCATGCGAGGCGTTCCTCGGTTTTGTAGCGTTCGTGAGACCCGCTCGTGCTGTGCCCTTGCGGTTGGGTGACCTCTTCGACGTGCACGAGCACAGGCACGTGCTCTTCCCGGCAGCGCTTGGCTGCCTCCTCGTAAGTGGCCACCAAATTGGGGTAATCCCAACCTTTGACCCTGTATATGAGCAAACCGTTGGTGGCCTCCTCCCGCTGGAATCCGGACAGGGCACCTGAGATGGTCTCTTTGACCGTCTGGTATTTCTTGGGAACCGAGATGCCGTAGCCGTCGTCCCAAACGCTCATGAGCATGGGGATTTCGAGCACACACGCCGCGTTCATGGCTTCCCAAAACAATCCCTCCGAGGTGCTGGCATCCCCAATGGTGCCTACCGCGATTTCATTTCCGCCCTCTGTGAATGTGGACATGCGATCCGCCAATTCAGGCAAACCGCGGAATACCTTACTCGCTTGGGCCATCCCAAGCAGGCGCGGCATTTGTGCGGCCGTCGGACTCACATCTGCCGAACTGTTGAAGTCCGCCATCAGGTTTTTCCAGGAACCGTCGTCGTTCAACGTGCGGGTGGCAAAGTGCCCACCCATTTGACGGCCTCCAGAGGTGGGGTCCGCTTCCACATCTGCATGGGCATACAGCGCCGCGAAGTATTGCTGAACGCTCAGAAGCGATCGGGCCATCATGAACGTTTGGTCTCGGTAATACCCCGACCTCCAATCTCCTGGACGCACCACCTTCGCCAAGGCCACCTGCGCCATCTCCTTCCCGTCTCCAAAAATGCCAAACTTCGCCTTGCCCGTGAGCACCTCTTTGCGACCGAGAAGCGACGCTTCACGGCTGACGCATATCAAACGGTAGTCCG
>JAOIQU010000054.1 GCA_028141885.1 Flavobacteriales bacterium
GTGGCGCGCCTCAAGGTCGAGGCCTTCCAACCGAACGGGAACGACCGTCTGCCTCGGATCGGGACGCAACGCATCACCCCAAGGTGATTGGCCTGGCAAATCCACAAATCCAACGCCGTCTGAAGACACCGACCAACGCACCCTCTGAGGCATGAAGATCCAGGCATCTTGGTACAAATACAACTGCGTCTCCAAGGCGTGGATGGTGGTGGGTTGGCCCAAATCCACGGTGCACGTCATGTCCTCTCCCTGGACCGCCTGCCAGGCGCCGTCCCTGAAGTCCATGGAACCCCGCCGTCCATCGGCGAGCCCCTGAGGTCCACCGCCTGTGTAGTGCTTGCTGGGCTCGTACGTCAAGTTCAAAGGCTGATGGGCGGCGACGTGCCCGGCAACGGGAAAGACCTCTGTCACCCCCGTGGAGCGTCCGCGAATGACCACGTCGACCTCGACATTCCCAATCCCGCGAACCGTCAATGGCCTGCCGACGTTGACGGGCTCGAGCTCCAATCGCGCGTCTCTGGGCACGAAGGCGACTTTTCCACCCACATTACGCAAGGCCGGTTCCACGAGCACCTCCACTTCACCGCGCCTGCCCGGATGCACTTGCATGTCCACGGGCACCCCCTCCAGCCCAGGCTTCACCCCCATGAATGCCCAGCGCTGTTCCATGTGGTCCAACCGGTCCAAAAACCCCTCATACGCCTCCGGCGCGTGGGTCACGGCCTGACCCGACCACAGCACTTCGGCCAGCCCCGAGGCCCGCGGCAAGACCTTGGCCATGACCTGTTCTTGAGGTGCGCGTTCCGTCCACATGTTGCATTCGCCGCCGAGGATTTGGCCTGGTTGGTCCAAGGCCGCCTCGGGCACAGGCTGAAACGCATACACCTCCCTGAGATCTGTGGATCGCAAGGGGTAATCGAGGTAACAGTGGCTGGTGGGCGAAACCACGGCATCTGTGCCCAAATGGGTCGCCTCCACCGCCCCTTCCATGCCCCTCCAACTCTGCACGATGGCACCCTCAGGCAGGCCGCCTTCCAAAATTTCGTCCCAACCCATGATGCGCTTGCCCCGCTTCGCCACGTGGGCGCCCATTTCATTGATGAAGGCCGTTTGAAGGGCGGCTTCATCTTCCAACCCGAGGCGCTTCATTTTCGCCTGACATTTGAGGCATTGCGCCCATCGAACTTTGGGCACCTCGTCGCCGCCGATGTGGATGACGTCCGAAGGAAACAAGTCGCACACTTCATCGAGGACGGCTTTCATGAACGCCATCGTGGAGTCGTTGCCCGCGCAGTACACGTCTTTGAACACCCCCCAATTGGACGGCACAGGCAGCGAATCGCCCGTGCACCCGAGCCACGGATACGCCGCCAAGGCCGCACGACAATGGCCCGGCATCTCTATTTCAGGGATGACTGTGACGTGCCGTTCAGACGCGTACTGCACAATGTCCTGGATGTTCTCTTTCGTGTAGAACCCTCCGGTGACCTGACCGTCGGCCTCGGTGCGGAACCCACCGACTTCCGTCAATTTGGGGTAGGCCTCTATGGGGATTCGCCAGCCTTGGTCTTCGGTCAAATGCCAATGCAGCACGTTCATCTTCTGCAAGGCAAGCACATCGATGATGCGCTTGACAAAACTGGGGGCCATGAAGTGGCGGCAGCAGTCCAAAAGCAATCCCCTGTGCTCCAACTCCGCCGCGTCCTCAATCCGCACGGCAGGCAACGTGAACCCCGAGGGGCATTGCTGCTCACACAATGGCGGCATCAGTTGCCTCAACGTGGTCCAAGCGCGAAAGGCGCCCTCTTCATCCTTGGCTTCGATGCGCACGCGATCCTCTGCCACTTCGAGCACGTATCCCTCCTCGCCCAAGTTGCGTTCAACCGAAGCGAACACCCAATCGGCGCCCTGCTCTCCTGCCGTTCGCTTCCAGGCCAAGCCCGCACGGTCCAACCACGACGTCATGCCCTGGAGCTTCCAGCCTTCAGGCAACGCCACAGAGAGGCTTCCCTCGCAACGAAAACCGCGGCCTTGCGGTGCATCGTCCGGCACCAACATCGACGCGGGCAGAGGCACCAATCCCTTCACATGACCCTCGGGCAGCGGATGCACATCGGTTTGCTGGCACCCCACCAGGCTTGCGCACAGCAGGAGTGCGCTGCACATCACCCGACTCATGACTCGGGGGCGTTGACGGATTCAACAGCGTCCACCAAATCGCAGGCCTTGTCGTAATCCACCCCGTGAATGGTCGTGTCAAACAAAGGCGAGGTTGGCCCTGAAGTGGGAACACGGCAGGACGCATGCACCGCCTCGACCCCTGCCGCCGCCAACCGCGGCACGTCCTCTGGACGGACTCCTCCTCCTGCCACCACTTGCATGCCCTTGGCCACCATCGATTCAATTCGGGCCAAGCCATCCACGGCGCGGATTGCGCCGCCGCTCGACAAGATCGAGGTGACCCCAAATTTCAAGAGCGTGTCGACGTCTTGTTCTGGCGTTTCACTGGCGTCAATGGCCCGATGCCAAACCAAAGATTCGGCCCCGACGGCTTCCACCAAGCTTTCGAGGTACGCCTCATCCAACCCGCCACTCGCATCCAATCCGCCAACCACAACGCGTTCCGCCCCACAGTCCATCATGACTTTGGCCTCCTCAGCCGCCCAAGAGCGCTCTGACGAGGAATGCACAAAGCTCCCTTCCCGCGGACGGATCAGGGCCCGGACGGGCATCCCCATGGATGTCGCTGCTTCGACCACAACGACGTTGGGCGTGATGCCACCTACCGACCACACGGAACACAACTCCACGCGACCTGCACCCGCTTCCATGGCCACCGCCACATCTCGGATGGTACTCGCGCAAATTTCGACTTCAATCATGACGGTTTGTTCTCAGGGTTTTGCGGCTTTGGCCACGAATCTTCCTCTCGCAACCCCTTCCAATCTTGGGGATGGGTCAAGTCCAAAAAAGCACCGCGACAGGGAATCCACTGCAATTTGGCCCCATTTCTTTCTGCTGCCAACAACGCAGCGGTGGGCAATTCTCGTTCCTCACGTTCAGGATGAATAGGTGCGGACGTGCAACCCGCCAACAACGCCTCGTAGGGCAGCCTGAATACATTCATGCTCACCCACACCTCCCCGTGTTCGTCCCTCAGTCGTTCCACGTCTTCGACCGAAGGCTTCTCCAATAGCGCATGCACCCCTTCCTCAGAGGATCCCTCCACAATGGCAAAGGCCTTGGTGCGTTCAATGGGGAGGCCGAGGTGGCTTTGGGCGAAGGCCAACATGCCTGCTTCGGTGGTCTTGAGCTTGGCGACGGCCCCTTCGGGAGGCAAGTTGTCCCCGTTGAAGATGGCCACTGAACGTCCTTTCCATTCCGGGCGCGCCTCCAAGCCTCGTTGAACGGCGTCGGCTGTGCCCATGGGCTTGTCTCGACCTGGAGGAATCGTCTGCCTTGCATAGCCCACGGACAGCCCCTCAGGAATCCACGGCGAGAGCCATTCCGGGGTGTCGCAGTCCTCTGAAGACAGCACCACGCACACGTCATCCACGCCCTCACCGACCAACCGTTCGAGCAACAACGCCAGAAAAGGCTTGCCTTCAGGCGAAATGGGCAACATCGCCTTGGACCTCGTTTGCAGCAATTGAACCTCCTCCTCAGTCCAGCCAGTGGGTCCGTTACCTCCGAAGATCTTCATGCGCGAAGAACGTCCGGCTGCCAGCACGATGGCTGGCATGGTGGGTTGAGTCCATGGATGGCAGTGTGCGCCTTTGGATGGCCCCACAGTCCAAGATGCCTTTGCGCCGACCTTTCTGACTGCACGATGCACCGCGCTTGTTTTGTCGCGTTCACACCAAACCAGGGCACACCCCCCACCACCTGAGCCCACCAACTTCCAGCCCCAGGCTCCTGCCTCCAAGGCCGCGCGCCCGATGGCTTCGAGGCGAGGTGTGCTCAATTCCAGTCCGTCCCGAAGCGCCGCGTGATGGTCGGTCATCCATCCTGCCAGCTTCTGGGAGGAAGACCATTGACCACTTGCGCGTTCTTCCAGAGCCTTCGACTGCCACGTGGCATGCCAAAGCCGCTGCTCCGCTTCACTCAGGCCTGCCCAAGTGGGCAATGCCGTGGGAGCACGCCACACTCCGCCATGGGCAGAGACGAGTTGCTGCCGCTGGGTTTTGCACCTGGTGAGGTGTCCGCGGGTGTCTTTGAGCTGACCTGAATCCACGACCACCCACACCCCGTCTTCAAGGGCCTTCAGAGGGGTGGTCGATCCGTCGGGATGAATGCGAAGGGTGCCGCCAACGGCGCTGGCCACATGGTCCATGTGACCGCCGGGCTCACTGAAGTGAAGCACTTCCACACGGTGGGCCATGGCTGCCAGTTCGTGTGGGGTCAACGCGACGCCAGCCACATGTGCCAAGGCCTGAACCCAGGCCACCACCAATGCAGAGCTGCTGCTCAGGCCTGCCTGCACCGGCAAATCGACATGGCCTGCAACGGCCCCGCCGCAACGCACGTCCCACCCTGCCTTCAAAGCTTCGTGCAGTCCCGCCCTCAGGAAATCTGAGGGGCCAGGGCTGGGTTCAGGCTGGGCCGCGATGGCCTCGTCAACATGACATTGCCACGTGAAATTCAAGGCTGGCGTGGAGAGGGTCCATAGGCCACTGGTTAGGGGTTCAACCACCAACCTGCAGCCCAGCGGAATGGCCGCCGCAATCACCGACAGTCCCAAGTAATCCTGATGCTCCCCAAACAGACACACCCTTCCGGGCGCAAACGACACAAATGAGGAAACGTTGCTCATGAACGGCGGTGCAAGAACAACACAGCACCTGCGGCAAGACCAGAGACCACGAACAACACTGCCGCCCTGGCGCCATGGCCGTACAGCAGCGATCCCGTCGCCATCAAGGCGCCGTAGACCGCGATGCACCCCAAGAATGCCTGGAGCAGTCCCTTGCCGATGGCG